>CAZLEC010000039.1:1374-14191 GCA_964558245.1 uncultured Burkholderiales bacterium
AGGGCGCCGACCGTGGCGCGGCGCCGCACCGTCTCGCGCTCTTGGGTGCCGGGATCTATCTCGCGACCGCCGTGTACACAGTCGTTGCGGTGTACCGGAGTGAGATCGCGTTGGCCGCGTGCGGAGCGAGCGTGCTCATCTGGCCCTTCGTGCTCATCGTCGGGCACGTTCCCATCGGTCCCGACACCTATCGCTACGGACTCATCCCGGTCGCGCCGCTGCTGCTGCTCGCGGCGAACCTGCTCTCGAAGGTGCATCTCGCGCCCGTGCTCGCGGTGGCGGCTCTCGTGTTGGTCGCAACCACGATCTCCGCCGACACCGGGAGATTTGCGACCGCGCCGAGCTGCAACCCGCAACTCACCGCGACGACCCGGTTCCTGGTCGCGCAGCACCGCACCGCGGTGTGGGCCAGCTACTGGTTGAGCGCGCCGTTGGAGCTGTGCGCGCGGGAGCAGGTGACGGCCGGTTCGATCGCGCCGATCCGCGATCACCTGGCCGAGGTGCGCGCCGCGTCGGCGCCTCGCTCCACGTTCGTCGTGTTCCCCGGCAACACGCTCGACGAGCAACTGCGGGCCTGGACCCGAGCGCATCACGCGCGATTCGTCAGGAGAACGACCGGTGGCTTTGCCACGTGGGAGTTCGACACGAAGGTGACGCCGGCCGAGATCGGATTGAGCGCCGCGCTCTAGTCAGGCGCCGTTGTCGCGGAGTCCGTTCGTGATCACGTCGAGGCCGAGCGCGAAGTGCCGGTCGGTCTTGGCGGTCGTGAACTCCGAACGGTTGGCGCGGATCAGCGGGTAGCGGGCGCGCTGGGCTCTCACCGGTGCGAGCTGGCGGTGCGGCGCGGCGGCGAAGGTGTCGCGTATTTGGCATCGGAGGAGCACGTACGCGTAGATCGCGTTCACCGTGGCGACGGCGGGCGCGCCCACGAGCCCACCGGATTGCGCGTACGCGAGGAACGTTTCGACGATGTCGAGCCAGCTCGGGAGCTCGGTCCATTCGGTGACCACGTACGCCGCCAGCCCGGGGTAGCGCCCGAGTTGCCGGTACGCACGACGCGCCCACGCATGGAGCGCGTCGATCACGTCGCCGCCGTCCGGACCGGGCCGGATCCGCGCCGCGGCCGCATCGGCGATCACGCGACGGAGCTCCTGGCCGTCGGCTACGACGCGGTACAACGCCATCGGCGAGACGCCGAGGTGACCGGCGACGGACCGGATCGAGACGGCCGGCCACCCTTCGGCTTCGACGAGATCGAGACCGGCCGAGGCGAGGTCAACCAGATCGAAGGCTTGCGGCCGAGCCATAACTCTACACTAGTATAGAAATCGTGACGGTGGTTGTCCGCGACACGACCAGCTCCGACCTGCCGGAGATCACCGCGATCTTCAACGCGCTGCTCGAGACGACGACGTACGAGTGGAGCGAGCGGCCCCACACCGTTGCCGAGCGCGCGGCCTGGTTCGCCGAACAGACCGCCGCCGGGCGCCCGGCACTGGTCGCCGACGACGCCGGCGCAGTTGTCGGATGCGCGAGCTACGGCGACTTTCGCGACTCGGTGCGCTGGCCGGGTTACCGCTTCACGGTCGAGCACTCCGTACACGTTCGACAGGACCGCTGGGGCCGGGGCATCGGTCGGATGCTCGTGGAGGCGCTCGTCGATCGGGCCCGGCTCGAGGAGAAGCACGTGATGGTCGCCGGCATCGACGCGTCCAACGTCCGCTCGATCCGTTTCCACGAGCGCCTCGGCTTCTTCGAGGTCGCGCGGATGCCGGAGATCGGCGAGAAGTTCGGTCGGCGGCTCGACCTCGTGCTCGTGCAACGCCTGCTCGATCGACCGCGATGATCGAGGCCGCCGTATTCGACATCGGCAACGTCGTGTGCGCGTTCGATCCCGCGCGGCGCCTACGCGTCTTGGCGAACGAGACCGGTCTCGAACGAGCACGCAACACTGCCTCGGCCCGTTCGGTCGGCCTCGCGGCCGTGACGTTCACGTCGGCGACGCGCCTCGCGGCGGATCTCGATCGACATGCGGGACTACGCGCGCCTCGGCCGGGCTCAGCGGCGACTCAAGTGCCGTGAGAGGTCGCGGGCGTCGACGCTTCCGTTGACGATGAACACGTCGCGCGCCGTCTCTCCGTCGGACGACGCGTGGAGCGACTCGACGCTCAGCTCGTGGTCCGCGAACCACTGGCAGATCGCCGACAACAGCCCGATCTGGTCGCGCGCGAGAACCCGCACCAGGGTCTGCTCCGGTTGGCTCCCGTCGACCGTGACGATCGCCTGACCGATCGGGACGAACTCGGGCCGGGTCGGCGCCCCGGCCGTGCCGATCGTACGGAGGTCGTCTCCCAATCGTTCCCATCCGGTCGGGTCGACGTCGCCCGCGTTCTCGATCGTGAGCGCGTGAAGTGCGAGCCTTGGTTGCGACCACGTCGCGGCCGACGCGTCGGTGATGCACAGGCCGTGCAGGGCCAGGACGCCCGTCGTGTCGCCGAGCAACCCGCGGCGGTCGGGTGCGGCCACCGTGAGGCGGACCGCGCTCGATCCGTCGATCGGGCGCGCGACCGCGCGTACCTCGCCCGGGCCGAGCTTCGGATGGCACAGCGCGAGGTCGCCGGCCAGCAGGGATGGCGGCGCACTCATGAGCCAGAGCGGGGGCGCGCCCCGGAGGAGTGCGCGTGAGCGCCGGACCGGGAAGTTGGTCGCGGCCAGCGATTCGGAGATCTGAGCTGCCCGGGTCGTGGCGCTGCGCGCTTGATGTTGCGTGACGCGCACCTCGATCACGTTGGCGAGCACGTCGTCGAACGAATCGGGCTCGGCGAGGAGCCACGAGTGCCGACCCGACAGGACGCGACCTTCGGTGCCGATCGCGCTGCACAGCGCCTCGAAGGCCTCCTGGGGAATGACGCCGTCGCTCTTCGTCGTCAGCGCGAGCACCGGCAGCGCGCGCTCGCGCAGCTCGGAGAGCTCTTCCCGAAGATCGGCCGAGCGCGCCAACTCCGCCGCGCGCACGAGTCCCATCGGGTTCCGGATGAGATTGGTGACGAGGTCGTCGCGCATCGCTCGCGCGATCTCGATGCCCTGCCGCGTCGGGAACAGCTCGCGTCCGAAGCGCAGGGCCCACTCCCAGATCGGACGGTCGGTGACACCGCCGACCGAGTTCAACAACACCAGATACCCGACTCGATCCGCATGTGACTGCGCGAGCTTGATCGCCACGCCGCCGCCGAAGGAGTGCCCGATCACGAGCGCGGGCTCTTCGATCTCGACCGACTCCATGAACTTGTCGACCCAGTCGCCGTACCCGCTCATCGACATGGATTCGCGCGGCAGGTTGGCGGTGCCGGCGAATCCTGGCATCGCGGGCGCGTAGACGCGACAACCTCGGCGCGTGAGCCGGCGGGCGACGCGTTGGTACGCGCGACTCCCGAGCGCCCAGCCGTGAAGGAACAGCACGGGCGGGCCTTCGCCGCCCGCGCGGTACCGGGCGACGCGTCCGTCGACGTCGGTGCGCAGAGACGAGAGCTGGAACCCAGCCATGACGACCGGACCGTACGCGGCGCGCGCCGAGCTCGGGTTACCGCCGTGTGAACGCTCGGTGAGTGGGCGGGCGCGCGTCGGTCGTGTGCTGCGCCGCGTCGGGGTTGCGGATGTCTGACGCTCGTATGACATGTTCGTCCGCGCCGCGGAGGCGCGAGTTTCCCGGCGTTTCCCTCAAGCGTCCCGAGGTGCGTTTCGATGAGGTGGCATGGAGCTGCGGACGTTCGAGTGGACGCCGGCGCACGGCTGGTCCGCGGCGCCCGGTTGGGCCGACACGCGGGAGACCGTCGTGCTCGCGTTCGGTGACGCGACGCTGCGCGATCACCCGGAGGCGCTCCGCGAGCTGTATGCCGCGTACCCGAGCTCCCACGTGGTGGGCTGTTCGACGGCCGGGCAGATTCTCGGCACCACATTGTCGGATGGCGGCCTCGTCGTCGGCGTCGCGCATTTCGACGCGAGCACGGTTCGATCGGCGGTGAGGCCGATCGACCACGCGGATGACTCGTTCCGAGCCGGTCGTGGAGTCGCGAGCGCGCTGGCCGACGAGGATCTGCGAGCGGTGTTCTTGATGTGCGACGGGCTCGGTGTCAACGGTTCGGGGCTCGCGCGGGGTGTGGCCAGTGTCGTCTCACCGGACGTCGTCGTGACGGGTGGTCTCGCCGGCGACGACGATCGCTTCGGTTCGACGTGGGTGCTAGCCGACGGAGCTCCGGTTTCGGGTCACGTGTGCGCAGTCGGCATCTGCGGGCCTCGGGTGCGAGCGGGTCACGGCTCGCAAGGCGGCTGGGACCGGTTCGGTCCCGAGCGGTTGGTGACGCGTTCGTCGGCCAACGTGTTGTACGAGCTCGACGGCCGCCCGGCGCTGGAGACCTACCGCTCGTATCTCGGCGAGCTCGCCGATGGTCTCCCGGCTGCTGCTCTGCTCTTCCCGCTGGCGTTGCGTTCCGATCTCGGCGACGGGCAGCAACTCGTGCGCACGGTCCTCTCCGTCGACGACGACACACAATCGATGACCTTCGCCGGCGACGTGCCGGAGGGCTCGTTCGCGCAGCTGATGCACGCGAACTTCGAGCGGCTCGTCGGCGGCGCTTCGGACGCCGCCAACGCGGCGGCCGGCATGATGCCCGGCGGCGCCGACGCGACGCTCGCCATCGCGGTGAGTTGTGTCGGGCGACGGCTGGTCCTCGGTGAACGCACCGAGGACGAGCTCGACGCCGTGTTCGATCAGCTGCCGGCGGGGAGCGCCCAGATCGGCTTCTACTCCTACGGTGAGCTGTCGCCGGCGCGCGGCGGGTTGTGCGAGTTGCACAACCAGACGATGACGCTCACGACGCTCTGCGAGGTGTAGCTCCAATGGTCGGGGAGGATCCTCGCGTCGTTGCCGAGGCCGAAGGGTTGCACAGCGTCTTGGTTCGCCAGCTACGGAGACTCGGCATCGACCCGGCGAGGGGCGCAGAGCCGGTGCAGCTCGAGGCGTTGCTGGAACGCGTGAGCCGTACGTACGACGCGTCCGATCAGGACCGCTACCTGCTGGAGCGTTCGTTCGAGATCTCGTCGCGCGAGATGGCCGACCTGTACGAGGAGCTGGCGCACTCCTCGGAAACCGCGCTCACGCATCAACGCGATCAGCTCCGGGGCATCCTCGACTCGGCGGCCGAGGGCATCATCACGATCGACGCCGCGGGGCGGATCGAGCTGTTCAACCGGGCCGCGGAGAACATGTTCGGCTGGAGCGCGCACAACATCGACGGCTCCGACTTCCGCGAGCTGCTGAGCGCCGACCTCGAGTCCCGGCGTATCTCGGCGCTGCTCGAGCACCTCGTGGAGAACGGCGGGCCGGGATCGGAAGTGACCTCGCTCGAGGGCCGGCGCCGCGACGGATCGACCTTCCCGATCGAGGTCTCGGCGAGCGTCATGCGCCGGAACAACTCGCGCAAGTACATCGCGATCGTGCGCGATATCTCCGAGCGGGTCCGCTTGCAGCGAGCGCTCGAGCACCAAGCCTTCCACGACGATCTCACCGGGCTCGCGAACCGAGCGTTACTGCGCGACCGGCTCGATCACGCCATCGCGTTGTCCCGACGCTCGGGCGCGACCGTCGCGGTCCTCTTCGGCGATCTCGACGGTTTCAAGATGATCAACGACACGCTGGGGCACGACACCGGCGACCTGTTGCTGGCAGAAGTCGCGCAACGCATTCGGCACAATCTCCGTGACGGCGACACCGCGGCGCGCCTCGGCGGCGACGAGTTCGCGATCCTGCTCGACGAGTCGACCACCGCCGATGCGACGGCCACGGCCAACCGGATCCTCGATGCGCTCCGGGAGCCGTTCGTGGTCGAAGGGCGCGAGCTCTTCGTACGCGTGTCGATCGGCATCGCCGACAACTCCGCCGACGCCCTCGATGCCGACGAGCTCCTCTGCCGGGCCGACATCGCCATGTATGCGGCCAAGGCGCGAGGTCGCGACCGGTTCGAGCCGTTCGAGGTGCACATGCAGTCGGAGCTCGCAGCCCGGCACGACCTCCAACGCGATCTCCGGCAGGCGCTCGACGAGGATCAGCTCACGTTGCACTACCAGCCGCTCACCGACCTCGAGCGGGGGAGCATCGAGTCGCTCGAGGCGCTCGTGCGATGGAACCATCCGACGCGCGGACTCGTCGCGCCCAACGACTTCATCCCGATCGCCGAGGAGACCGGGCTCATCATCCAGATCGGTCAATACGTGCTGCGCGAAGCGTGCCGCCAGCTCGCACAGTGGAGGCTGACGCTGCCCGGCACCGAGCAACTCGCGATCGGCGTCAACGTCGCGTCGCAGCAGTTGCACGATCCGAGCTTCGTGGCCGACGTGGCCGATGCCCTCGTCGATTCCGGCCTGGAAGCCGAGTACCTCATTCTCGAGCTCACCGAGAGCACGCTGCTGAGTGACACCACGCTCGTGCAGGAGCGACTGCGCGCGCTCAAGGCGCTCGGGGTCCGGCTCGCCATCGACGACTTCGGCACCGGATACTCGTCGCTCGCGTACTTGCGGACGTTTCCCGTCGACTTCCTCAAGATCGACCGGAGCTTCGTGAGCGAGCTTTCGTGCGAGACCGACCAGGGTCGAGTGATGGTCCGATCGATCATCGGCCTCGGGCACAACCTCAGTCTCACGGTGGTCGCGGAAGGCATCGAGGACACCCGACAGCTCGAAGAGCTGCGCGACGCCGGCTGCAACATCGGTCAGGGCTTCCTGTTGGCCCGCCCGGTCGCGGCGCACGACATTCCCGGCCTGCTCACCGAACCCCCGATGCTCTCGAGCCGGGACTCGACGCAGATCCTGGGCCGCGCCTGCCGGTCTGAGGCGTCACGCAGGTCCGACCTCCCGACTGCGACGATCCCTGGTTGAATGCCGGCGTGTGTTCTTCCCTGCGTCGACATGCGGTCTGCGTGCTCGGCGCGGCGCTCGCATGCACGATCGCCGCGGCCACGAACGCCGGCGCGACGAGTCCCATCAATCCGGACAACCGGCCGACGCCGTTGGCGGGCGCGGTCAACGGCGAGGTTCCGGCGTCGCGACTCGTGAACGTCGCGCCGAACTGCGCGACCGCGCGTGAAGCCGGACCGAGCCTGGCTCGCATCTTCGCCATGGCGCGTGAAGTCAACATCGCGCTCGGCGCCGACCAGTGCTACCGACCGCTGTCCGACGAGGTGAAGTTCGCGAACGAAGCGAACCAACCGGGGAACAACCCGGCCTGCGTCGCGACGGTCGGTACGGCTGCGAACGGCACGCCGGTCGGCCACTCGTACCACGGGTGGGGCAAGGCCGCCGACCTCACCGAGTCGGGCGAGTCGTTGACGTTCGCGAGTCCTGCGTACGCGTTCCTGAAGCGCGTCGCGGGATCGCTCGGCTGGAACCACCCGGCGTTCGCGGAGCCGGGCGGGAGCTCGTGCCCGGAGCCCTGGCACTGGGAGTGGGTCGGCGACGGCGGCAACCTCGGCGCGGCGCCCGTGCGCGGCGACGCGGTCGCGCTGCTCCCGAGTGCCGACGACCGCGGCTACGCGACGGTCGGCGGCCTCGGCGGGCTCGACACGCACGGCGACTTCGTGAACCGGGGATCGGCCGAGTCGACGCGGATCTCGTGGGTGATGGTGGGAGCGGTCGACACGCACGACCGCCGCGGGTACTGGATGGTCGGCGCCGACGGCGGCGTGTTCACCTTCGGCGACGCGCACTTCTACGGCTCGACGGGCGGGCTCCGCCTGAAGCAGCCGGTGAATTCGATCGCGACGACGAAGTCGGGCAACGGTTACTGGTTGCTGGCGTGGGACGGCGGCGTGTTCAGCTTCGGCGACGCGCGGTTCTACGGGTCGACCGGCGCGATGCAGCTGAACCGTCCGGTCGTGGGAATGGCGCCGACACCGACCGGCCACGGCTACTGGCTCGTCGCCAGCGACGGGGGAGTCTTCAGCTTCGGCGACGCGCGGTTCTTCGGTTCGACCGGTGCGATGCACCTGAACTCGCCCATCGTCGGCATCGCGCCCACCGCGACCGGCAAGGGCTACTGGATGGTCGCGTCCGACGGTGGTGTCTTCACGTTCGGTGACGCGCGCTTCGAGGGTTCGTTGGGGAGCTCGAGCCCGCCTTCCCCGACGGTCGCGATCGTCCCGACGCGTTCCGGTGGCGGATACTGGTTGGAGCTTGCCGACCACGAGGTGTTCGGCTTCGGCGACGCGCGCGTGTAGGTCAGAACCGTTCCTGACCGGTGACCCGATTCGGGTCGGGGAAGTCGCGGTAGAGCGCGGCCTGGAAGTTGGTGACGAGCGAGTTCACGCCGTGATGGGCGCTCTCGATCGGCTCGTCCCGGCTCGACACGGCGGTGAACGCAGCGTCGAGCTGCGCGAGGTCGCGGGTCTCGACCAGGACCTTGAACTCGGAACCGGCGCCGAGGCCGAGCTTGCGGCGCAGCAGCCGCCACGACTCGATCTTGCCCTCGCGCTGCAACAAACCGAGGTACGCGTCGAGCGCGGCGACGAACTCGACGTCGCGCACGCCGGTGCGCAGGTCTACGGACAGCTCGTAGATGTCCAACGCGTCAGCCCTCCCGGAGTACGACCGTTCAACCTAGTGAGATCGCGGAGCTCGACCGGCCGACTTCGGACCCCGGGCCCGGTCGCCTCGCTACGGCCGCGTCGCGCCCGCGATCTGTTCCGGTTGGGCCGCGCGCTCGGTGTCGTGGGCGGTCGCCAGGAGCTCGGAGATCTCGGCGGCCGGCGCGGGACGGGTGAAGAGGTACCCCTGCGCGAGGTCGCACCCGAGCTCGCGCGCCGATGCGAGCTGCGCCGCGGTCTCGACACCTTCGGCCAGCGCGACGAGACCGAGCGCGTGGGCGAGGCTCGCGACGTTGCCGGTGATGGTGGCGTTCTTCGCGTCGTGCTCCATGCCCTGGATGAACGACCGGTCGACCTTGATCACGTCGATGGGGAAACGGCGCAGCTGATCGAGCGACGAGAAACCGGTTCCGAAGTCGTCGATCGCGATCCGCACGCCGAGCGCGTGCACCTCTTCGAGCTCGGCGCGGGCGCGATCGCCGGCGGAGCCTTCCACGGCCAGTGCGGTCTCGGTCACTTCGAGGCCCAGATACCTCGCGGGGAGCCCGCTGACCTCGAGCGTCTCGCGCACGACGGTGCTGACGCCGCCTTTCGTGAGTTGCTTCCCCGAAAGGTTCACCCACGTGACGAAGTCGTCGGGCACGAGTCCTGCCCGCCGCCACTGCACCGTTTGGCGGCACGCTTCGCGCAACACGAACTCGCCCAGCGGCACGATCAGGTCGGTGGCCTCGGCGACGGGGATGAATTGATCGGGCATCACCATGCCGCGAGTCGGCGACTGCCAGCGCACGAGCGCCTCGACCCCGACGACGGCGCGCGTCGTGAGATCGACCTCGGGTTGATAGTGGACGGTGAACTCCCCACGCTGCAGGCCTTTGCGAAGATCCTGCTCGAGCCCGAGCAACTCGCCCACCTCGAGTGCCATGTCCGGACGGAACACTTCGCTGCGCGCGCCGCCGCTGCGCTTGGCGACGTACATCGCGACGTCGGCGCGTCGGATCAGTTCCTCGCTCGTGCCGGGTCCGCCGGAGTGCACCGCGATGCCGATGCTGGCGTCGAGCACGAGGTCCCGTCCCGAGATCGACACCGGTTCTGCGAGTTGCTCGAGGTAGCGGTGCGCGATCGCCGCCGCCTCTGCTTCGGTGGCGCCGTCGAGCAGCACCGCGAACTCGTCGCCCCCCAGCCGCGCGAGTGTGTCGTCCGAGCGGGTGACGCGCCCGAAGCGTTGCGCCAACTGTTGGAGCAGCCGATCGCCACTCCCGTGGCCGAGGCCGTCGTTGACCTGCTTGAACCGGTCGAGATCGACGAGCAGCACTGCGAGCGGTGCGCGGGTACGTGTCGATCGAACGAGCGCCTGGTCGAGCCGGTCATGGAACAGCGAACGGTTGGCGAGCCCGGTCAAGCCGTCGTGGAACGCCTGATGGCTGAGCTCCTCCTCGAGTTGCACTCGCTCCGTGACGTCGCGCGCGTTGAACACGACGCCTCGGATCTGCCGGTCGCCGCGCAGGTCGGTGACGTGCGCATCGAGGTGCCGCCACTCGCCGAAGCGGTTGGTCATGAGGAACGCGATCTTGTGAACGCCGCCCTGCGCGAACGCCGAGGTGACGGCGGCCCGATCGTCGGTGTGCACCAGCTCGACGAAGCCGGAGCCGAGCAGATCCTTCTCGCTCCGACCGACCATCGCCAGCACCGACTCGCTCGCGTAGCGGCACCCACCGGCTCCGAAGACGAGGACCAAGTCGGTCGACGACGTGACGAGACTGCGGAAGTAAGCGGTCTGCCGCCGAGTCGCGACGATCAGCGCGCCCGCCAGCAACAGCGACGTGAGCACGGCGGCGATCCCGAGGCCGATCTGCAGCATGATCAGATTGTTGATGTTGTGATCCGTGCTCGCCGCGATCGTGCGAGTGGCATTCAGGGAGACGTTCGACGTCAGGGCCGCCAGCACGCGCAACCGTTGAATCGGGATCGCCACGGTGACGTTCTCGCTGGCCGTCTGGGGAACCGCGCCGACCGGACGGTGCGCGAGCCACGCGCTTCCGGTTGCGGTCAGGTCGGTCACGAGCCGGCGTTCCTGCTCGAGTTGCGCGCGGAGCACCGCTCCCGTTGCCGGCGAGAGCGCCATGTCGTCGTCGTCGCCGTTGACCGCGGGTGCGGTCCCACCGTCGAGCAGCGCGTGCGCGCTGTCACGCAACACGGTTGCGAGCGCCGCCGGATCTGCCGCATCGCCGTCGCGGGTCAGCAGCACCTCCTGCACGTAGCGCTCCGCGAGCGTGCGCTGCCGGGCCGCGACCTGCACGACCGCGGCGCGGTTCCGTGAACGCTCCGTCGCGCGGATCGACAGGGTGACGCTCGTCGCGGAGACGAGCGCGAACATCACGAGGATCGCCGCGATGGTTCCTCGGCCGCGGGTCGCGAACGGCCGGATCGCCTGCTCCCGGCGCTTCATCGTCACGACACCGTCAGCTCGGCGTGCATCCCACCGAGGTAGTGGCCGGACATGTTGCAGAACAGCTCGTAACGGCCGGGCGTCAACGTGACGCGGAGCTCGCGGGTCTCGCCTGCGGCGCCCGGCTCGAGCCCACCGATCGTCGATCGCTTGAGCGCCTTCTCGTCGACCGTGATGCCGTCGGCGCGGAGCGGGAGCGCGCCGTGACGGAGCCTCACGACGATCAACTCGTGGTTCTCCGGCCCACGGTTGTGAACAGTCAACACGACGCGGCCGGCCGACACGCGCGCCGGGCTGACGGAAATGTGGAAGTCGCGTTCGGTGACACGCGCGACCGTTCCGCCGCTCCCCGCGGTTGCGTGACCCGACGAGCAACCGACGAGCAGGCACAGCGCGAGGGCGACGGCCGCGAGCGGCCGGACCCGGGCGCGTGACAACCTGCGGTCGGTTCCGCTCGATCGTCGCATCGGGAATTGATCGGACCCGGCCGCGGGAACTTGAGATGCCCGACCGTGCTGAGCAGGGCGAATGTCGCTCGGCTCGCGGCGGACTGCACGGTCGTGCCAGGACTTTCACAGTGTCCGCGGGGTCGGTGCCCAGGTCCGTGGGTATGAGTGTCGGGAATGATCGGCGACCGCCCAGCCCGCGACGTGAGCCGTGAAGTTGCGCGCGGTTCGCCGGTTGCCGATCGGCTGCACACGACGCTCCCGGCGGTCACGACCGGTACGCAGAGGAGCGCGCGGCTCGACGCCGATCACGCCGCGCCGGTGCTCGCGCCGAGCCGACGCGCCTTGCCGCACTCGGAGCCGCGCTGGCTGCGCGTTCTCGCGTTCGGGTCGGCGTCGGCGGTCGCCGCGTTCGGCGCAGTCGGTCTGGCGTTGGCGATCGCGGGGGTGTACCGGCCCCTGCTCGTCGTTCCGTTGGGCGCGATCGTGTGGGTCGGACTCCTGGCCTTGGCGCGTCCGATACTCCGCCCGCCCGGCGCGACGAATCCCGCGGCGCATGCGATCGCGGGAATCGCGGTCACGTTCGTTGCCGCCGTCACGTCGTGGAACGCGATGCACTCGTCGCAGCACGTGCTCATCGATCGCGACGGCGGCGCGTACGCGAACGCCGGACGGTGGATCGCGAGCCACGGAAACCTCCGGGTGGTGCCCGACACCACCTTCGCGCACAGCGCATCGGTGAGCTTCGGCTCGCTCGCGCTCTATCAAGGTCACGACGGCGTGCTCAGCTTCCAGTTCGCGCATCTGCTCCCGGCGCTGCTCGCCGAAGCGCGCCAGCTCGGTGGTGACCGGCTGATGTTCGCCGCCCCCGCCGTGCTCTCGGGCGTCGCGCTGCTCGCCTTCTTCGTGGCGGCGTGGCGATTCCTCCGCAACCCGACGGTCGCGCTCGCGGCGCTGGTCAGCTTCGCGTTCGTGATCCCCGAGGTCTCGTTCTCCCGCGACACCTACTCGGAGATCCCGAGCCAGGTGCTCCTCTTCACCGCGCTCTGGATCTTCGCCGACCGTCGGGTGCTGCGCCGCCCGCGCGCGGCCTTGGTGGCCGGGCTGCTGCTCGGGCTGTTGCAAGCGGCGCGGATCGACGCGCTCGCGGCCGTGCTCGGCCTGCCGGTGCTGTTCGCCGTCACCTGGATGCGTGCCGGTCGGCACGAACGACGATCGATCGCCACGAGCGCCGCCGCGTGTGCTGCCGGCCTCGTACCCGGGTTCGTGCTCGGCGCCACCGATGTCGT
>CAZLEC010000040.1:0-14065 GCA_964558245.1 uncultured Burkholderiales bacterium
CTCGTGCTCGCGCACCGAGTAGTGCGCTCCCGCGAAGCTGACCGGACCGCCCGCGAAGAACGCCTTGAGCAGGTGGATTGCCTCCTGCATGCGCGTGACCCGATCGCCCGGCGGGTCGAAGGGCATGCCGGCCTGCTCGTAGTCGGACCCCATCCAGCCCGCCCCGAGCCCGACCTCGACGCGACCGCCCGAGAGCCGGTCGAGCGTCGCCAACTCCTTGGCGAGCACGAGGGGGTGCCGGTAATCGTTCGCGAACACGAGGCAACCGACTCGCAGCGTCTGCGTCGCGCACGCGGCTGCGGTCATCGCCGCGATCGGCGCCAGTTGGTGGTCGAAGTGGTCGCGGAGCAAGAGCGTGGAGAATCCGAGCGCCTCGTAGCGCCGGGCCGCGGCCGCCCACTGCTCGCCGGTCTCCGCGTCGGAAGTGTGCACACCGAATCGAAAGGGCCGCTTGCTCACTCGCGCGTCTCCTCGTTTGCCGTCGTGAACGTCGCCGGATCAGAGGGTGGTTCTAGCCCAATCGGGAAGCTGTCGACATTGCGCAGCGCCGGGAAGACGTACCACCACAGCGCCGCGACCACCAACGTCGCCGCGCCGCCCAGCACGACGGCTGCGGCCGGGGTGAGCAACTGGCCCACTACCCCGGATTCGAACGCGCCCAACTCGTTCGACGCGCCGATGAACACGGCCTCGACCGCGAGGACCCGGCCGCGCTTGTCGCGGGGCGTGACGAGCGGCACGAGCGTGGAGCGGATGAACACGCTCACGGAGTCGGCGCCCGAGAGTGCCGCGAGCGCGACGAAGGCCACGACGAAGTTGGTGGTGACGCCCAACGCGATCGTCCCGATGCCGAACAGCGCAACCACGACGAGGAGCGTCCGACCGACCCGCCGGGCAACCGGTCGCACCGAGGAGAATGCGACCGCACGAAGCGTACGCCTTCGAGAGCCTCTCGCAGGCCGCCGCGCGGGCGGGGCGCGGTTGTCACGTGACGTCGCGGCTGCACGAACACGATCGCTCCCGCGCCGACGAGCAGGAGCACGCACGCGAACGCGTAGGGGAGCCGGACGTTCACGACGTACAGGAAGCCGCCCACCACTGGCCCGACGATCGACGCGGCCTGCCACATCGCGGTCTGGCGGGCGACGAGCCACGGCAGGCGTTCGGGCATCACGATGTCGGGAGGGAGGGCCCGACTCGCGGGCGTCGCGAACGCGCCGGCCGTGCCGAACGCGATCACGAGCGCGAAGATCGGCGCCGTCGAGGTCGGGTGCGTTCCCGAGTACCAAGCCAGGGCCCCGACGCTCAGCGCCTGGAGGGCGAGACCCGTCGCCGCGAGCCGGCGCCGATCGACGCGGTCGGCGAGCGTGCCGGTGACGAACACGAGCACGGCGGCCGGCGCGAACTCGGCCAACCCGAGCAGGCCCAGGTCGAGCGCGCGGCCCGTGAGGTCGAAGACCTGCTTGCCGAGCACCGTCGTGAGGAGCGCGACCGCAGCCGCCGAGCAGAACACCGACGAGAGCAGCGCCAGGAAGGAACGGGTCTGGCGCGGCTGCACCAGGTTCATCCTCGTGTCCTCTCCGCGAGTACGAGCAGCGCCGCCGGCTGCAGCGATAACGTAACGTTCGCGTCAGCGTCTGGGGGGACTCGTGAAGAAGCGCAGCGGAGCTCTTGGGCCGGTCGCGATCGGGGGAGCGCTCGTCGTCGCGGTGACGCTGCTCGGCGCGACGATCGCGACGACACCTTCGGGCGCCGCGAAAGCGGCGAGTCCTGCGCAGGCGGCGAAGCTGGTCGTGCCCGATCCCGCCGTGAAGGGCTGCGACGTACTGCTCACCGCGCCCGCCGGCCACGACTGCTTGTTGCCGTGGCCCAACGACGCGTTCACCGTCGCCGCGAACACCACCACCGGCCGGCGCCTCAACATCTCCTCGAAGCTCGATCCGGCCAACGTGAAGGGCGTGCACGTCAACACCAGCGCGGAGAACGTCGCCGACGGGTTCTCGCCGGGCTCGGTCATTCTCACGTACGTGCCCGGTCTGAGCTTGTCGCGCTCCAACATCGCGACTTCGACCGACATCGGCCTCTCGCTCGCGGCGGACGCACCGATCGTGATCCTCGACACCGTCACCCAGGCACGCGTGCCGTACTTCGCCGAGCTCGACGCGCAGACGACCGACGCGGCCGAGCAACTTCTCCTCATCCATCCCGCGGTCGCGCTCACCGAGGGACACCGGTATGCAGTCGTGCTGCGCGACCTGGTCGACGTGAACGGCATGCCGATCGCACCGCTGGCTTCGACCGATGCCGCGCTCGCGGGAACGCTCACCCCGGCCTCGCGGGGCGCGCACATCAAGTTCGTGATCACCCACGATCTCGCGTCGGTGCTCGGATCAACCGTGCCGTATCAGGCGTGGGACTTCACCGTGGCCAGCGCGAAGAGCCTGTCGGGTCCGGCGCTCACGATGCGCAAGCTCGCCTACAAGTGGCTCGCGACGCATCACCGCGCGACTGCCACGAAGGGATCAACCGACTTCGCGCCGGCGTTCAAGGTCACGTCGGTCACCGACAGCAACGGCGAGCGCGACGTGCACGGCACCTTCCAGGTCCCGCTGTTCCTCGCCGACACGACCGCGCTCTCCGGATTCGTCACCGATCGCGCCGGGAACCCGAAGATCAACGGCTCCAAGACATGGCCCGCGAACTTCATCTGCGTGTTGCCGTCGACCGTGCAGAGCGCCGGGCCCGCGACGCCGACGCTCTACGGGCACGGACTGCTCGGCAGCGCCAGCGAGGTCGAAGGCAGCTCGTTCTCGGCCGGCGTCGCGCACGACCTCATGGGTTGCGCCACCGACTGGGTCGGCATGTCGGGCAAGGACATCGGCAACGTCGCGCGCAACCTGCAGGACATGTCGACCTTCTACACGCAGGTCGATCACATGCTCCAGGGCTTCGTGAACTTCCAGTTCCTCGGCCGCCTGATCAACTCGTCGTCGGGCTTCGTCACCAACGCCGCGTTCAAGTCCGGCGGGAAGGCGCTCTTCGAGACGCACGACGCCCACTTCATGGGCTACAGCCAGGGCGGCATCATGGGCGGTGCGGTGTCGGCGCTCTCGACCGAGTGGACCCGGGTGATCCTGGGCGTGCCGGGCATGGACTACGGCGGGCTCCTCCTCAACCGCTCGGTCGACTGGAACCAGTTCTCGGCCGTGTACGACAAGGCGTACACCGACCCCGTCGATCAGCAGATCGTGTTGCAGTTCGCGCAGCTGCTCTGGGACCGCGGCGAGAACGAGGGCTACGCGGAGCACCTGACCTCGAACCCGTACCCCGGCATTCCCGCGAAGCAGGTCTTCATCATCGAGAACTACGGCGACCATCAGGTCACGAACGTTTCCGCCGAGATGCTGGCGCGAACGATCGGCGCCGCGAACCACCAGCCCGCGTTCAACGCGTCGTTCTTCGGTGCGATGCCCCGGGCCGACATACCGGTCACGCCGCAGTACGGCCTCCCGCCCCTCGACCAGACGAAGCCGGCGAAGGCCGGGCTCGTGCTGTGGGACTACGGCACACCGACGCCGCCCACCGACAACCTCGCGCCCAATGGCAGCGCCTACGGCGCCGACCCGCACGGCGACGGTCGAGGGAACGCGTTGCTCCTCGACCAGATCACGACGTTCCTCACGTCGGGCGTGATCCCCGACGAGTGCGGCGGCACGGCCTGTCAGAGCATGACCCCGTAACGCGACTTCAGGTCTGGGTCGGGTCGAGCACGCGGCCCACGAACAGGATCGCGCCGGTCGCGTCGTCGCGGATGAGGTAGATGAACGGCCGGTCGGCGCGAACGTTGAACCGGTAGACCCGGCCACTTTGGGCGTAGATGACGGCCGCCGTCGCGGCCGCCGCTTTCGTGCCCGCCTCGTCGACCTTGATCGACGCCTGGTGCACGATGTCGCTCACGTAGAGGCCGGCGCCGGGCGCGATGCCGTCGAGATCGGCTCGCGCCGGGTCGAACAGATCGTGCACACCGAGCGTTTCGAGCGCGGGCGGAAGGTCTGTCTGCGCGCGGAAGTCGAACTTCGGCATCGACACCGTTGCACCCGGGGCGAGCCCACTCGTGATCTGCTCGGCGAGGTCGGGGCCGAGTTGCCGTTCGACGGTTGCGAACTGACCGGCGTCGGGCACGATGAGCAGCATCGAGGCGCCACCTTCGTACGGCAGGCTCGCCGCAACGAAGTGATCGCCCTGGTATCCGTCGAGACCCTGAGGTTCCTCTTGCGCCATCATCGACGCGGTCACATGACTGCCGTCGGAACGGGTGAACGGAGCAGGCTTCGTGAGGTCCTTGGCGAACGCGCTGCGCCAATCCGCGGTGAACGTGATGGTGTTCACCAACACGAGCCGGGTCATGTCGTCGAGGATTCCCGGCGGCAGGAGATCGGTGATCCGGCCTTGGGTCTGCTGCGCGACGTACGCGTTGATCCGCACGCGCTCGCGCTCGGCGTCGCGCTCGAAGTCGCTCAGCCGCAGGCCGGCGCCGTAGTAGCGGGCGAGTGAGTCGAGGTACGCCTGCACGAAGGGGAAACTGCGCTGACCCCAGGCGCTGTTGCTCGTGGCGAGCTCCAGCGGTGCGCGTCCCTTGTCCTGCGCAGCTCGCGGCGCCAACAACGCCTGCGCGAGCGCGTTGAACGCGACGGCGAGCTGGTCGCCGGGCAACGCATCGAAGTGCATCGTCTTGCCGAGCTCCACGGCGGTGTTGCCACGCGCGCCGGCGTCGGTCATGGCGAGCGCGTAAGAGATGCTCTCGGGCGAGAACAACAGGTTCTTGCCGGGCGACTCCTTGGCGAGCTCGTGATAGAGGTCGAAGGCGAATTGCGAGTTCGCGGCGACGAGCGCTTTGACGTTGCTCGGGTCCGGCGCGGCGCGGTGAACCGACGACACCGCCAGCTCCGCGTTCGCAGGTATGCGGACGAGACCGTGGGGGAGTGCGACGTTGCGCGAGCGGCCACCGTCGGGGCGTTGCGCGACCACCACGCTCGCGACAACTGCGACAACCACGACGGCCGCCGCCACCGAGGTCCGCCGGCGCCACACGCGTGCCCGCGCGCGCTTGCGCAGGGCATCTGACTCGAGCCGGGTTCCGGGTTTGCCGGCGCCGTGCATCGCGGCGCGGAGACGGTCGTCGAGCCCCACTATTCGTCCTCCTCACCGAGCCGGGCCGCCAGCGCCCGGCTCGCCCGGGTTGTCGTAGCGGCTCACCTTCCTCCAATGCACGAGCGCGGCCACGAACGCGTCCTGCGTGATCTCGCGCGCGACCTCCGCGTCGCCCACGATCCAACGAACCGACTGCGCAACCACCGAAGCTCTCGCGATAAAGCGTGTCGAACGACGATCCGCCCCACCGCTCGATTCCCATCAATCACCTGTCTACAGACGCGGACCGTCGAATCCGTTGACTCCCGACCCGGATTCGAGGTTCGGAGCGGGCCCGGAGCTCGGCCATTTCCCGGGGTCTCCGGCGGTTTGTGGCTTTTGCCGGGGCGGCGTGGAAGAATTGGCGTCGACCACGGACGGTTTGGGCCAAGGGCGGGAAATGCAGGCTCGGGTGGGGATCTGCGCGGCCGCGGTTGCTTCGGCGCTGCTGGCGGTGATCAATCCGATGAGCGCACACGGCGAGGCGGCCGCGGCGCCGCCTCCGCGCGCCGCCGCGAGCGTCCGTGACGCCCAGATCCGCTCCAGCTACGAGACGCCCACCCGTACGCTCTCGCGTGACATCGGCGTGAGTGTCGCCTTGCCCGACGGGCACGACCTCTGGCTCTTCGGCGACACGAGCATCTACACCCGCAACAAAGCCGGCGCGTGGCTCGACACCGGCTTCGTCGACGGGAGCACCGCCCTCGAGGGCAGGTACGCGCCCGGCCAGGTCCCGCGCGGCGCGGAGATGCCGACGTCGACGCCGACTCGCTTCGTGCCCGTGCCCAAAGACGTGTTCCTGCCCGACGGCAGCGGCCGGAAGTGCACGAAGGGGATAGCCAACGCGGCCTTCTCGGCCCGCTGGCCCATCGGCGCCGCCGTGCTCGACACGAACACGTCGGAGGTCGTCGTGACCTACAGCGAGGTCTGCGTCACCGTCGACCAGAACGGCAACACCGCGGTACGCGCCGAGGGTTGGGGATACATGCTCTACGACTGGCGGGCGCGTCACATCGCGCTCGGGCCCATCGACGTGTTCAAGCCGCACGCCAACGGCGCGCCGCTCGCGCCGTCGCACACCTTCGGTTGGCCGGTGTTCGTCGACGGTCATCTCACGCTCTTCTCCTCGAGTTGCACCGCGCAGTACCTCACGTGCGGCGGCGGCCGGGTGTGGTCGGTCACCACGTCCACGTTGAGCAATCCGAACTCGTACCACCCGCGGCAGCTCGCGACCGACGGGACGCTCCCGTGGCAACCGCTGAGCATCTCCGTGGGCAAGTACGGATCCGAGCTCCGGATGATCGAGACGATCTCGATCGGCGGCGACTACCGGATCCTCGCCGCACCGACGCCCGACGCTTCCTGGCACGTGGTGCGCTCGGGAACGCTGCCCGACTGCGCGCCCCATCACGCGGGTTACTGCCACGGCGTCGAGGGCCATCCCGAGCTCAGCACCGCGGCCGACATGTTCATCTCGTACAAGGACCCGAACTCCGGGCCCGGCGGTCACATGGTGATCAGCGCGATTCCCTTTTAACGGCCGAGTCGTACGCAATTCGGACTGACCAGAGTTGATGAGTCGCGGGCCCGTCGCGTTACCAAGGTGAACGACATCGGAACGGTACGTGGAATCCAGACGACATACATGTCAGGATTCGCTCATGACGGATGCAGATATCAGTCGCAGGCAGGTCCTGGCCGGTGGGCTCGGTGCCGCCGCAGTGCTCGGCATGTCCCGCTCGAAGCTGCTGCGAACGGGTCAGGACCTGGCACAGGCCGCGGCCGCGGTGCCCGCAGCGGGCTCCGACCTCGGCGCGGTGCAACACGTCGTGTTTCTCATGCACGAGAACCGATCGTTCGACCACTACTTCGGGTCGCTCGGCGGGGTCGACGGCTTCAACACGAAGTCGGCGGCGTTCGCGCAGGCCTGGCAGGGCAAGGGTCACTCGGCGACCCTGCGACCGTTCCGCCTCGACCCGTCGAAGACGCTCGCCGAGTGCACCTCCGATCTCTCGCACTCCTGGCAGGCGGAGCACGCGTCGTGGAACAAGGGCGCGATGGACAAGTTCGTGTCGACGCACGTGTCGACGAAGTACGAAGGCCCGGGCATCGGTCCGTTGACGATGGGCTACTACACCAGCGCCGACCTGCCGTTCTACTACGCGCTCGCGAAGAACTTCACGGTCTGCGACCGCTACTTCTGCTCGGTGCTCGGACCGACGCACCCCAACCGGATGCTCCAGATGACCGGCACACTCGACCCGGCGGGCGTCGCGGGCGGGCCGATCCTCATCACGAACGGCAACATCCTCTCGAAGACGAATCTCGCGCCGGAATTCACGTGCTCGTGGACGACGATGCCGGAGGTGCTGCAGGACGCCGGCGTGAGTTGGAAGGTCTACAACCCCTACGGCCCCACCTATCAGCCCGGCAACAGTCTGTCGATGCTCACGTGCAAGAACACCTTGATGTACTTCGAGCAGTACCAGCAGTCGGTGAACCCGACGCTGTACCAGAACGCGTTCGAGTACTACGGGCCCAACGTCCCGACCAACAACGCGGGTCTCACCCAGCAAGGCCCCGACGACTTCGCGAGCGACGTCAAGAACAACACCCTGCCCGCGGTGTCGTGGATCATCCCTCCGGTCGGATACGACGAGCACCCGCCCGCGCCGCCGGCACTGGGGGAGTGGTACTCGTCTCAGATCCTCGCGACGCTGATGTCGAACCCCGACGTGTGGGCGAGCACCGTGCTCTTCATCATGTACGACGAGAACGACGGCTGGTTCGACCACGTGAAGCCCCCGACGGCGCCCGCCGGAACTCCCGGCGAGTACATCACCGCCCAGTCGTCGAAGGCCGCGTACCCCGGTCCGATCGGCCTCGGCGTCCGGGTGCCGATGCTCGTCGTCTCACCCTTCAGCGCGGGGGGCTGGGTGAACTCCGAAGTGTTCGACCACACGTCGCAGCTCCAGTTCCTGGCGGAGCGGTTCGGCGTCACCGTCCCGAACGTGTCGGCGTGGCGGAAGAAGACCGTCGGCGATCTCACCTCGGCACTGCCGGTGCTCGGCACACCCGTGACCGCGCTCCCGACCCTGCCCTCCACGTCGTCGGACATCACCACGAAGCCGGTGAGCACGTGCACCGCGGGCGAGCTGCTCGAGCTCGATCCGAAGAAGCCGAAGCCGTTCCCGGTGCCCAAGGTGCAAAAGCAGCCCAAGCAGGAGCCCGGCACCCTGAAGCGCACGCCGAAGTAAGGCCGGGCGGCTCGCCCGCGGGCGCCGCCGGCCAACTTCTTGCAAGGAACACCGCCCGGCCGGCGTCGATCCGGTGATGGAAGCAGCAGCCGTGTCCGGGCGAGACGAGCAACGCGGCTCGGCCGACGACGTGGTCGCGGTCGCCGCGACGCCCGAGGAACGGTGGGCGGCGTTCGGCGACTTCTACCGGACCGAGCACCGGCGCATGGTGCACGTCGCGCTGCTGCTCACCGGGTCGGCCGAGACTGCCCAAGACGTCGTGCAGGACTCCTTCGTGCGCGTGTACGGCCACTGGGGCCGGATGCGCGATCCCGCGGGGTACCTCTACCGCGCGGTCGTGAACGGCTGCCGCTCGCATCACCGACGCGCCGAGCGCGAGCAACGACTGCGGGAGCGGGCGGGCCGGGCGCGTCCGGAGACCGCCGCATCGATCGACGCCGACGAGATGCGGGACGCGCTGGCGTCGTTGCCGTACCGGCAGCGGGCGGCGCTGGTGCTCCGCTTCTACGACGACCGGTCGGAGGCCGACGCGGCCGCGGTGCTCGGCTGCCGCCCGGGCACGGTCGGCTCCCTCGTGCACCGCGGACTGGCCCAACTGAAGAAGGTGATCGAGCTATGAGTGACGAAGACCGGCTGAAGGAACGGCTCCGCGCCCAGGTCGCCTCGGCCTCGGTCGTGGCCGATCTCGACGACGTCGCCGCGCGGATCGGCGCAGGAGCGCACAGGCGCGGGCGGCCGCTCGCGCTGGCGGCGGTCGCGACGCTGATCGTGGGGACGCTCGGCGGGTTCGCGGTCGGACGCGTCACCCGCGCCACCACGCGATCCGTGACGGTCACGGGTACGGGAACGGGCGCGGCGGCGGAGCAGCCGACCACGACGGCCGCGGTGGCTGTCGATCAAGGTGGTAGCAGCCAGGCCGTGTGGTCACTCGCCTTCGTGCGCACGACCGCCGACGGCGTGACGATCCGAGCGTTCCTCGATCCCAACGCGTCACCCGCCGACCTGCACCTCGAGCTCTCGACCCCCGGCGCGGTGTCCGAGACCTCACAGCCGAACGGGTCGGCGCCGGTCGGCGCGATCAGAGGGCTGGGGGGCGGCGTGTTCGGGATCTCCGAGGGCGCGCCCGCGCAATGGGCGTTCGTGAGCGTCGGACCCGGCGTCTCCCTCGTGCGGGCCGCGTTCGGGAACGACGGCGACGAGATGCAACCGGTGCACGGCATCGCGGTGCTCGCACACGTCGGCACCGGACCGATCACCGTCTCCGCGCTCGACGCGCAGGGAAAGACACTCGAGACCAAGACCGTGGGCAACCTGTGTGTCGATGCGTGCTCGACACCGACGACAATTCCGCCGATGACCAGCGGAACACTTCCCGCGCCCGGCGCCGAGCAACCACCTGATGTCGCCGCGGCCCGGCAAGCGGTGTCGCAGGCGGTGTCGGACGCGTTCGAAGGCTCGAAGGCCGACCCGACGATGGCGAACGCGATCGAAGGTGGCGACGCGCTGACTTCGGTGTTCGACGCGCTCCGGACCGGTTCGTTCGCGCGGCAGGTCACCGAGGCGAAGACCGTCGTCGACGGAATCGTGTTCCTCTCGGCTTCGAGTGCAGCGCTGCAGTTCCACTCGAATCTCGGCGCCGACGGGAACTCGGGACCGTACTTCGCGAACGCGGCGCTCACCGCCGGCGGGTGGCAGGTCACGCGCGCGTCGTACTGCCAGATCAT
This sequence comes from uncultured Burkholderiales bacterium, assembly GCA_964558245.1. GTDB lineage: Bacteria > Actinomycetota > Acidimicrobiia > IMCC26256 > PALSA-610 > JBBQER01. The sequence goes on from CAZLEC010000040.1 coordinate 10,172, forward strand.
CGTTGCGGCGGCCGCTCATTGCCCCTGAATCTTCGCGTCTGCATAGTGCGAAAACGTCCCGGAATCCGGGGCTCGCTCGGCCTCGGATCCCCGGATCGCTCTCCGGCGTGACAAGGGTTGATGTCGCTTCCGTCAAGATTGCACAACGTCGGCCATTTCCGTCACCAAATCACTGCTCCGAACGACTACGAGGGTGGCGGGGGCCGTACGGTCGTACCGCACAGGGACCGCTCGGAGCCGGGGCGGAGCGACGTGGGGGGCGACAGGATGTCGAGAGCGGTGCAACGAGCCGAGCGCGCGGACGAGGATCTGGTCCGGCTCTATCTCAACGACATCGGCAAATACCCGATGCTCACCAAGGACGACGAGTGCCGCCTCGCGCAGGAGATCGAGCGCGGCGCCGAAGCCCGCCGGGTGCTGGCGTCGGGTGGTGCACTCAGCTCGGCGCGCAAGCGCGAGCTCGGTCGCGTCGCCCGCGCGGGCGATCACGCGAAGCAATCGTTCGTGCAGTCGAATCTCCGCTTGGTGGTGTCGATCGCCAAGCGGTACCAGGGCTCCGGTCAGCCGCTGCTCGACCTCATCCAGGAGGGCAATCTCGGGCTGATCCACGCGGTTGAGAAGTTCGACTGGCGCCCGGGCTTCAAGTTCTCGACGTACGCGACGTGGTGGATCCGTCAGGCGATCACGCGCGGCATCGTCAACACCGGCCGTACGATCCGGCTGCCGACACGAGCCGCGCACTTGTTGGTGCAGGTGCAACGCGCTCGGTGGCGCTTGGAGTTCATGCATCACCGGCCGGCGACGCTGGCGGAGCTCGCGGCCGAGGTGGACATGCCCGAGGAGAAGGTTGCCGAGGTGCTGCGATACAGCGCGGAGCCGCGGTCGCTCTCGGAGCCGTTCCGAGAGGGCAGCGACGCCGAGCTGGGCGACTTCGTCGACGACCGTGAACGACAGCAGCCGGTCGACGCGGCGACGCTCGAGCTCTTCGTGCTCAACGCCACCAAGTTGTTGGGCACGCTCGACGAACGCGAGCGGCGGATCATCTCGTTGCGCTTCGGCTTCGACCGCGGCGAACCCCGCACCCTCAAGGAAGTCGGCATGCACTTCGACGTGACGCACGAGCGCATTCGCCAGATCGAGGCGCGCGCGATGTCGAAGATGCGGCGCTACGCCGACGAGGGCGAGGTCAAGAGTCTGCTCGACGCGTAGCGCCGCGCCCGCGCGGGCCTCGGCGTCAGCCGCCGGGACGCGTCACGAACCTCGCTCGGCGAGCGTGAAGAAGCTGTCGCTGGAGTTGTAGGAGCCGACGGCGAGACAGGTCGAGGCGTTCGGGCACGAGACACCGGCCAGGCTCGCGCTGACGGCGCCACTCGGGTTGGCGCTGGACACGATCTGCCAGCGCGCGCCGGTCCAGTGCTCCACGAGCGTCTTCGTCCCCGATGCGTTCGTAGCCAGGCCGACGGCGTCGCAGCTGTTCGCGCTCCGGCACGACACCGAGCTCAGCAACGTGGTCTTGGCGCCCTTGGGCGTCGCGACCGTCACGATCTTCCACGCCGTGCCGTCCCAGTGCTCCGCGAATGCCTTGCTCGTGGCGACCAGCGACGCCGAGTCCATGCCCACCGCGTCGCAGCTCGTGGCGGACGCGCACGACACCGCGCCCAACGACGCGAACGGTGCCGCCGGCGTCGGGCTCGGGCTGACCGACCACGCCGTGCCGTCCCACCGCTCGACCAGCGTCTTGGCGCCGGGCGAGCGGGTGCCTTCGAACGCTTCCGAGATACCGACCGCGGTGCAGCTCGTCGAGGTCGGGCACGAGACGCCGAGGAGCTCGGCGATCTCTGCGCCGCTCGGGCTCGGGCTCGGAACGATCGACCACGCCTTGCCGCTCCAATGCTCGATCAGCACCTTGGCGGCGCTCAAACCGAACTGCACGCCCACGGCGGTGCAGTTGACCGCCGACGGGCACGACACCGCCGACAGCACGCCGACCTCGACGCCCTTCAGCGCCGGGCTCGGAACGACCGACCACGCCTTGCCGTTCCAATGCTCGATCAGCGCGGTCTCGGTCTCGGCTCCTTCGTTGAAGCCGACGGCCGTGCAGCTGGTCGAGGTCGGGCACGACACGCCGGTCAGCTGCGTCCCGAACGAACCGCGCGGGATGGGGCTCGACACGATCGACCACGCCGAGCCGTTCCAATGCTCCACCAACGTGTTCTGGTCGAGGCCCGACTGCGCAGTACCGACCGCGAAGCAATTGCGAGCGCTCGAGCAGGAAACCTGGTCGAGCTGACTCTGCGACGTCTTGCTCGAGAACGGCGAGAGAGACCACGCCGATCCGTTCCACTGCTGCACGAAGGCGGAGTCGCCCACCGCGAAGCAGGTCGTGGTCGTCGGGCACGCGACGTCACCCAACACGTCGAACGGTGCGTCGTTCGGCTCGCCAACGATGCTCCAGCTCGCGCCGTTCCAGTGCTCGGCCAACGGTTCCGACGAGATCTCGGTGATCAGGCTGTCTCCCGATTCGGAGCCCGCGTCGCCGACCGCCGAGCAATCAGTGGGCGTCGCGCAAGAGACGCTCGTCAGCTCGGCGCCTTGGGTGGCGGGCGGGACCGGCGAGTCGACGACCGACCAGCGGATGCCGTCCCAGTGCTCCGTCAGTGCACCGTTGAAGGAGAACCCGACCGCGAAACAGCTGGAATCGCTCGCGCACGAGACGCCCTCGAGGCCGGGCGTATCGAGGAAGCCGTCGCTCAGGCGGGACTTGGCTCGCGACATCAGGTGGCGGAAGCCCGAGATCTTGCGGCGGGCCCGGCCGGACATGGCCGCGCTCGCGCCCGCGTTCGGGACGATCGACCACTGCGTGCCGTCCCAGTGCTCGAGCAGCGCGCCGCCGAGCGCGGGCGCTTCGTAGTCGCCGACGGCGTCGCAACTGCTCACGTTCGGGCACGACACGGCGAGCAGCTCTGCTTCGATCGCGCCGGGCGGGCTCGGGGCCGGAACGGCCGACCACACCGAACCGTCCCACCGCTCGACGAACGGAGTGCCGGTGAACTGGTCGAGGGTCTCCGGATCGTCCGAGGACGCACCGACGGCGATGCAATTCGTCGCGCTCGTGCACGACACACTGCTCAGCGCCGCGACAACCGCGCCGGCCGGGCGGGGGATCGCGGTGGCCGACCACTGCGTGCCGTTCCACTGCAGGGCGAGTGGCGTGGCGCTCAACGTCGTGAGCGTCTCCACGACCGAGGCCCCGACCGCGAAGCAACTGGTCGAGCTCGTGCACGACAAACCTTCGAGATCGGCCGACGGTCCCGCGCCCGAGATCGGCACGGTGCTGACCGACCAGCTCGCGCCGTTCCAGTGCTCGATCAACGGGCCGCCGTTGGTGGCTCCGATCGCGAAGCAGTCGGCCGCGGTCGAGCACGACACCGCGAACAGCTCACCGAGCGGCGGTCCGGGCGGGCTTGCGCTCGGCACGACCGACCACTGCGGCGCGGCGCCCGCCGCCACGCCGGAGGTCGCCGCGAATCCGCACACGAGCATCACGGCCGCCAACAATCCGGCGACGCCGTTCCCCCGACGCATGGTCACCATTCAGGCACCCTAAATGCGCCAAGAGGGAAAGGCAAAGGTCGAGACAGAGCACTCGAGAGACAAAGGTCAACGAAGCGACAACGAGCCGGCTCCGCCCCGGAGCGAACACCTGTCGCGGACGGGCTCGGCGCGTGCGCGACAGCCGGACGCGCTCAGCTGACCTCGGCGTCGACGTCGACGACCGGGGCGACGAACTGCGAGTTGTAGAGGCGGCTGTAGGGGCCGTCGTGACCGAGCAGCTCGGCGTGCGAGCCCTGCTCGACGATGCGACCGTTCTCCATCACGAGGATCACGTCGGCG
>CAZLEC010000041.1:0-13987 GCA_964558245.1 uncultured Burkholderiales bacterium
CCCGGCGCGCGGCTGCGCGACCCACGTGAACGTCTGCACCGTGCCGCGCGGGCCCACCTCGATCCAGTGCGCGCCGTCGGCGGCGACGGGCGCGCTGGTCGACGGGTCGTACTCGGTCGGGGGGACCAGCACCCGGCCGTCGGCGAGGCGCACCGCTTCGATGCGACCGTCGCGCAGGCCGGTGAGGAAGCGCCCGATCACGGGCCCGACCGAGCGGGTGTACCCACCCGGATAATCGAGCACGTGCGGCTCGACGAGCGGTTCGGCCATGCGTTCTCCCAGGTCAGCGCCCGGAGCGTCTGTGGACCACACGTCGTGTGGTCCACAGACGCCTCGGACAAACGGGCTAAATGGCGCGGTCGCGGCCTTCCCAGTACGGGTCGCGCAGCTTCCGCTTCAACAGCTTTCCGGTCGGCTCGCGCGGGAGCTCGTCGACGAAGTCGATGCTGCGCGGCCACTTGTACTTCCCGAGCCGCTGCTGGATGTGCTCGACGATCGAGGCGCGCAACGCGTCGTCGCCGGCGACACCGTCGAGCGGCTGCACCACGGCCTTGATCTGCTCACCCATGTCGTCGTCGGGGATGCCGAACACCGCGACGTCGGCGACCTGCGGGTGCTCTTGGATCGCGCCCTCGATCTCGGCCGGGTAGATGTTCACCCCGCCCGCGATGATCATGTCTGACTTGCGGTCGCACAAGAACAGGTAGCCGTCGGCGTTGAGGTAACCGATGTCGCCGACGGTGAAGAACCCTTCGGGATCGTGCGACTTCGACGTCTTCTCCTTGTCGCCCTTGTACTCGAAGTCGCCGGCGCCCATCTTCATCCACACGGTGCCGGGCTCACCCACCGCCATCCGCTTGCCGTCGTCGTCGGTGATCTTCAACTCGGCGATCGGCCACACGCGCCCGACCGTGCCGGGATACTTCAACCACTCGTCGGGCGGCGCGATCGTGCCACCGCCTTCGGTTGCAGCGTAGTACTCCCAGATCACCGGACCCCACCAGTCGAGCATCTTGCGCTTCACGTCGACCGGGCACGGCGCGGCGGCGTGGATCGCCCATCGCATCGACGACACGTCGTACTTCTGCTTCACCTCGTCGGGGAGCTGCAACATGCGGATGAACTGCGTGGGGACCATGTGCGTGTGCGTGCACTTGTAGCGCTCGATCAGCCGCAACGCCTCTTCGGCATCCCACTTGTCCATGCACACAACGGTGTGCTTCATGTGCAGCGAGTTGCCCGCGAACGTCGTGACCGCGGTGTGGTAGTTGGGCGACGTGCACAGGTGCACGTTGCCACCGCCCATCGTGATGCCGAACAGCCCGAGCAGGAACGTGAACAGCTCGGCGCTCACGTCGGGATCGATGTCGGCCAGCGCGCGCTTCACGCCCTTCGGCTTGCCGGTGGTGCCCGACGTGTAGTGCATCGCCGCGCCGGTGGCGCGATCCGCGGGCAACGTCGTGGGCTGGCGGTCGACGAGTTCGTCGAACGAGCGGAAGCCGGGAACGGTTCCGTGCGCCAGCCGGTTCGCGCTCGGGATGCCGGCCTCGTCGGCCGCCGCGCTCACGACGTCGGCGTGGCGCTCGTGGCTGACGATCGCCTTCGCGTCGGCGTCTTGGAGGATGTACGCGATCTCGGGCGCCGACAGGCGGTAGTTGATCGGCACGTAGTACCAGCCGGCCTGGAGCGCGGCGAGGTAGACGTGCATCGGGTGCGAGCCGTTGGGGAGCACCGCGGCCACCGTGTCGCCGCGCTGCAGACCCAGCTCGCGGAGCGCGTGCACCACCTGGTTCGCGCGAGCGAGCACATCGCCGGCCGTGTGCTCGGTGCCGTCGGGATCGACGATCGCGAGGTACCCGGGATCTTCCTGCGCGTACTTCCAAAAGCCCATGCGCGCTCCTTCGGCCCTGATGCTCGGCGGCCAGCGGCCCCTCTGGCCGGACGGCGCAGAGTAGTCGCCTTGGTGGAACGTGTTCTACTCTGCCGCCCGTGACCGAAATCCTTGATATCTCAACCAAGCACTGCACCGTCGAGCGGGACGGCGGCGTCGTGATCCTCACGATGAACCGCCCCGAGAAGAAGAACGCGCTGTCGGGCGACATGCTCGCCGGCCTCGTGCTCGGCTACGAGTACATCGACGCCACGCCCGAGGTCCGCTGCGCGATCCTCACCGGCGCCGGCGGCAACTTCTCCTCGGGCGCCGACCTCGTCGCGATGGGCCAACCCTCCGACGACACCAAGGTGCAGGAGGTGATGGCGCGCGGCAACAACCCGCACTGGAAGGCGTTGCTGCGCGACTACCGGCTGAGCAAGCCGCTCATCGCCGCCGTCGAAGGGTTCGCGGTCGCGGGCGGCACCGAGATCCTGCAGGGCACCGACATCCGCGTCGCGGGCGAGAGCGCGATCTTCGGCGTGTGGGAGGCCAAGCGCGGCCTGTTCCCGCTCGGCGGCTCGGCGTGCCGACTGCCCCGCCAGATCCCGTACACGCAGGCGATGGACATCCTGTTGTCGTGCCGAGCGATCCCCGCGATCGAGGCGCAGCAGATGGGCCTGATCGGTCGCGTCGTTCCCGACGGCGCCGCGCTCGAAGTCGCGAAGGCGGTCGCGCAGCAGGTCGCGCGCAACGCTCCCCTGTCGACGATGGCGATCTTGCGGGCCTGGCGCGAGACCGAGCACATGAGCGACTACGACGCGATGCAACACCAGGACAAGATCGGATGGGAGGTCTTCGCCAGCGAAGACGCCCAGGAAGGCCCGAAAGCATTCGCCGAGAAGCGCGAGCCGCAATACAAGGGCCGGTAGAAAGTGTCGAGCCAGGCGCAGGTCGGAAGCCCGGACTGTGATTCGAAGGCGTCCCGTGATCGAGGGCTGGAGACCGGAGCCGCATGAGTGAAGCGGCGCCCGGGCTTCCCGACTCCGCTGATTTCGCGACCCCGGAGCGCGCGCGGCTCGCGGAAGCGGTGCGCGAGCTGATCGACGCGGTGATGACCAGCGAAGGCGACGACGCCGCGCTCCTGCTCGAAGTGGCCGACGGGGCGGAGGCGTTGGCGCAGCGTCTCGGCCGCCGGCGCGAAGGCGGCGCCGGCTACCGGCCGCAGAGTCACGGCGAGTACCTGCCGCGCAGCCCGGTGGTCGGTCAGGCGAGCCCGCTCGCGCCGCGCATCGAGTGGGACAACTCCGACACCGCCCTCGACGGCAAGCCCGGCATCGAGGCGCACGGCACGTTCGGCGCGCCCTACGAAGGGCCGCCCGGCCACGTGCACGGCGGGATGATCGCGCTCGCCTTCGACGAGGTGCTCGGCATCGCGAACATCGCGGCCGGTCACCCGGGCATGACCGCCCGGCTCACCGTCCACTACCGCAAGCCGACGCCGCTGTTCCACGAGCTGCACTTCCGCGCCGCGGTCGACCGCATCGAGGGCCGGCGGATCATCTCCCGCGCCGAGCTCTGGGACGGCGACACGCTCACCGCCCAGGCCGACGGCCTCTTCGTGCGACCCCGGCCCGAGCGGGCGCTCGAAATCTTCGGAGAACTCCCCCAGGACTAGCGCGTACCGGCGTCAGTTTGGCATCCATGAGTTGCCAAACTGACGCCAGTTCGAAAGGGGGACGGTTCGGCGTGCGGGGGCTCCAGTCGGACGGGCGGAATGCCGATCCTTTGACCCGATGCACGTCGGGGTCGAATCGTGAATCGGTGCTCGGGCTGCGGCTACGAGATGCCGCGCGCCTGGACGGAGTGCCGCAAGTGCGGCACGGAAGTGCCGGCAGCCGCACCCGTCGGGGCGTCGATCGCGGAGACGATCAGCGCGCTCGCGCTCGCGCCACCGCCGCCACCCACTCCGCTGCCCGGCACCCGCGCCCGGGTCGACGCGCGCCGTGGCCAACCCGAGACGGGATACGGCGCGCCCGACGACGCTCTGCTGCCGGGCGCCGCGCCTCGCGACATCGGACCCGACACGATGCTGCCGCGCGAGCCGGTCATCTCCGTGGCGCCCGCGGTCCGGCAGTCGCGGATCAACGGACGGTCGGTCGTGATCGCGGCGGTGGTGGCGGTATGCATCGCAGGTGCGGTGTTCTCGCTCGTGCCCCACGGCGGTCACCACACCGCGGAGACACCGACGATCCTCGCGCCCGAGACACCGTCGGCCGGTATCCCCACCAGCCTGTCTGCGATCGTGCGGATCGCCGCCGAGTCGTCACGGCACACCGCGATGTCGGCAGTGATCTCGGCGGCCGGTCCGGGCGGCGCGCAGCTCACGACCGCGCAGCTCGCGTCGGAGCAACCCTCGTATCAATGGGTGAGCGCGAGCACACCGTCGACGACGAACACGATCATCTCGGTCGCGACCGTGACCGGCGCCGACCAGATCGCGGTGTCGGGCACCAACCGCGAGATCTGCGCGTTCGGGCGTTGGTCACCGGCCGCCGGCGCGACCTACGTGACGGAAGATCACGTCACGACGTGCGACGCCGACGCGGCGCCCGCGACGGGTTGGAGCCCGATCGCCGGCGGCTCGGCGCAGGACCTCCCCGACGAGAACGGCAATTGACAAGCAGCTCGGCTCGGCCCGGCGCTAGTCGGCGTTGAGGTTGTCGAGGCGTTCGACGGCCTCGACGTACTCCTCCACCAGCTGCCGCATCACGTCGCGCACCGGCTGCACGTGGTTCATCAACCCCACGACCTGTCCGACCGGCATGCCGACGAGCTCGCGGCGCTGCGCGCGGCCGATGCGGTTCAGGGCATCCGACACCAACATGAACTGCATCGGCATCGGAAGGAATCCCGGGCAGTCGTCGCGCTCCCACGCGTCGGTCCACTCCGTCCGCAGTTGACGGGCGGGCTTCCCGCTCAAGGCGCGCGAACGCACCGTCTGCGACGACGGCGCGGCGAGCATCTTCTCCACGACCATCGGCGCCATGTCGCTCTCGGCGCACGTCAGCCAGATCGAGCCGGTCCACGCGCCCTGCGCGCCCATCGCCAGTGCCGACGCGATCTGCGAACCCTTGCCGATGCCACCCGCGGCGAGCACCGGAGTGTCGGGGAACGCCTCGATCACCTCGGGCCACAGCACCATCGAGCTGATCTCACCGGTGTGACCGCCGGCCTCGGTGCCCTGCGCGACGATGATGTCGACGCCGATGTTCACGTGCTTCTGCGCGTGTTGCAGGTTGCTGGCCAGCGCCGCGACCTTGATGCCGTGCTCGTGCGCGGTGTCGACGATGTCCTTCGGCGGCGCGCCGAGCGCGTTCACGAGCAGCGAGGGCGAGTGCTGCAACGCGACGTCGAGCTGCGGGCGCGCCGTCGCGTCGGTCCAACCGAGAAGGTGATGTCCGCGCTCGACGTCGTCGGGCAGGGGCGGGACGTCGTGCTCGGCGAGGATCTTCTCCACCCAGTCGCGGTGCTCCTGCGTGATCATGTCTTCGAGCGTGTGCTCGAGGTTGGCCGCGTCGACGCCTTCGGGGAGCGCGACCTTGGCCGGCATGACGAGGTCGACGCCGTACGGCTTGCCGTCGACGTGCTCGTCGATCCAGGCCAGCTCGATCTCGAGCTCGTCGGGCGTGAAGTAGAGCGCGCCGAGCACACCCATGCCCCCGGCGCGCGTGACCGCGGCGACGACGTCACGGCAGTGGCTGAACGCGAAGATCGGGAATTCGAGGCCCATTTCCCGGGCCAGTCGTGTACGCATGCCCGGGATCGTACGGTCGCCCCGATCAAAGCTGCAACACGTTCTAGTTCGGGCTACGGTGCGAATCGTGGCGGGGCCGACGACGCAGAGCAGTGCCGGGCGCAGCAATGCCGGACGCAGCGGCACCCGAGCCGCGGAGACCGCGGCCCGCAAGCAACGCCTGCTGCTCGCCGCCACGCACTTGGCCGCCGAGGGCGGGTACGACGCGGTGCAGATGCGCGACGTCGCGGCTCGGGCCGAGGTCGCGCTCGGCACCCTCTACCGGCACTACGCGTCGAAAGACCAGCTGCTCCTCGCGGCGCTCGCCGACCAGGCAACGACATTGCGCGAGCGGCTCGATCAGCGCCCGCCCCGAGGCGATGCCCCCGCGGATCGCGTCTCCGACGTGTTGCGACGCGCAACTCGAGCGCTCGAGCGCCAACCGCGCGTCACGCACGCGATGGTGACCGCCATGTCGGTGTGTGACGACACCGCCGCGCCGGTCAAGCAGGAGATCAACGACACGTTGCGAGCGATCATCATCGACGCGGTCGACGGCACCCCGGTGCCCGACCTCGACGACATCGTGCGGGTGCTCGGGTCGGTGTGGTTCGCCGAGCTCACGTTCTGGAGCGGCGGCCTCATCGATGCGGCCGCGATGGCCGACCACCTCGCGCGCGCGGCCTCGCTGCTCCTGGGCGCCGGCCCGGCTGCTTGACGCGTTCCACCTGGTCAGCGGCGACGTGAGCCGCCGCGGAGCCGCCTGAGCCCACAACGTTTCCCTCAGTTGCACGTCGGTACCGGCCGATTGGATAGCGCCGAGTCGCGCGGCCTCCTTTTTGCGTGCCCGGCACCGTCCAGTGCGTACCGCCCAGGGGGAAAGAGTGCCGGTGTCCTCACCGATCCTCGACTCGAGCCAACCCGATCCCTCGGCCGCTCGCGACATCCTGGCCCGACTGGAGCGATACGCAGCCGAGCACCGGCCGCCCGAGTCGCCCGCGACCGTCGCCGCGACGTATCCGGCCACCACGCTCGACGTGCTGCCGACCCGGGTCGCGCGCAAGCGAATCAACCCGGCGACCGCCGATCTCTTCCCGTACGACCTCATCGCCACGATCGTTGGCTGCGCGGCGACGATCGTCGCGTTCGCATCCTTCGGCGGTGCGATCGCGCTGACCATTGTCGTGGCGCTCGCCGCAATCGGCGTGGAGACGCGCCGCCGGCACTGGTTCCCGGCGCTCGGAATGAACCTCGTGATCGGGCTCGTCGCCGGACTGATCTTCGTCTTCACCGCTTGAACGCGGTCGCGGGCGCGGTCGGTGCCCCGATCAGCGCACGACGAACGACTTCGTGGTGACGAAGGTGAGCGAGACGATCGAGATGCGCCCGTAACGGTTGGGCTTGGTCTTGTTCTTGCACGCCTGCGCGATACCCGGACCGTTCGAAGACACGCCGTGCGGCGAGACGACGTCGGCGTAGTGCAGCTGTCCGCTGACGGGGTGGTTCTTGAACAGTCCCTTGCTCACGGTCCCGGTCACGTTCACGAACTGCGATGCGCCGGTCAGCGAGAACGTCATCGGGACGGTCGACGTGAATTCGTCCTTCCACGTGATGACCGCGGTGCCGTGCAATATGTGGGGATTCTGCAGGAGCTCACAGGTTTGCGGCGCCTTGATCTTGATCGTGGTCTTCAGCGATCCCGAACCACGGGTCGTCCGCGCCGGCGAGCACGAGAACAGGCTCACGGTGATCACGACCTGCTGGGCGAGCTTCGCGCCGCTCAGCCCGGGCGACAGCGCGGCGCGGCCCGACTGCGTGGTCGGCGGCGGCCCCGAGCACTTCTGGGCGCGACCCGCGGCGCCGGCGGGGCTCATCGTTCCGAACGCGAGCGCGAACACCATCATCAGCACGAATCCTCGCGTTGCGCGCATCGTGCCCCTCCCCGTTTCCCCGGCGATCCACGCACCCCATCGCGCTTTCGCGACACCAGGCTACCGGCCGGGACGACATTCGCCGGATGCCGGGCGGGCAGCCGAAGTGGGGCGCCGCTCGGAAGAGCCGGACCGGCTCAGTGAACCCGGCCGAAGTCGTCCTCGAGGCGCACGATGTCGTCCTCACCGAAGTACTCGCCGTGCTGCACCTCGATGAGCACGAGGTCGTCGATGCCCGTGTTCTCGATCCGGTGCGACACGCCGATCGCGATGTCGATCGCGGTGCCGGGCACGACGTCGACCGTCGACTCGTCGAGCGTGACGATGCCGGCACCTCGCACGATGAACCAGTGCTCGGCCCGGCGGGCATGGAGCTGGTAGCTCAGGCGCTTCCCCGGACTGACGACGATCTGTTTGACCTTGTGATCGAGATCGTCGACCAGCACCTCGTAACTTCCCCAGGGTCGTTCGTCACGTTCGAGCGGCATCCCGACAGTCTGCCCCAGGGAGCGCCGACCGCGGCTCGTTGTCAATCGCGACGCTCCGGCGGCGGTCTTCGCACGACCTCGAGGAGCCCGAGCAACGTCGCGCGATCCGTGACGGCCAGCTGCCCGCCGGTGAATCGCTCGTCGGCGGTCACCTCGGCGAGGCAGTAGTCGGGCGGCCGGAACGCTCCCTCGGGCACGTCCGAAGTCGCGAGATCGACCTCGGCCGTCACGAGCCGCTCGAGCGCGCCATGGAACTCGTCGACGCTCATCGGCGTCCCGCTGCCGGCCACGACCCGGCGCCGGGTCTTACGCAACTCGTGACCCGGCAGCGCGGCGAGCACTTCGTACTCGTGGTCCGAAAGATAGAAGCTCGTGTGCATCACGAGGCCGGGATCGGTCGGATCGGGCCGCACCTTGTGCCCGAGCTTGTGCACCGTCGCTTCCGTCGGCGAGCTCACGGAACGGAGGCGCATGCGGGTTCCGACGAGATAGCGGTCGACGATCTCGCGCGGGTCGGTCGCGGCCGCCGGCACCTCGGCGAGCAGGAACCGGCGCTCGCGTTCGGGGCACGAGTATTTCCCGGGATCGGAGCTCACCGAGTCATAGTGCGTCGCGCAGGGCTTGCTCCACGAAATCGGTCTTGGCCGCCGTGTAGGCCGCGCGGTCGTGCTCGAACCGCTCCGCCGAGGGCACCCCGCGGTCGCAGCCGACTACGCCGTTCTCAAGCGTGTGCAAGCAGGTCCTCGAGTCGTCGAGATCGCGCACGCCCACGAGCATGTCGATGACGGGCTTCGCCGCGAGTCCAGGCACTGACGTGCTCCCGACGTGGTGGATGCCGCCCGGCGCCCACAGTCCGACGGCGTCGAGGAGGAGCAATCGCTCGGACACAGCATCAACTCTGGCAAAGACCGCGCACCGATGGACCCGAAATCGACGTTTCGCGATCGTTGCAAATGCAACGGTCGGGCCGATTTGTCCGGTCCCGCGATCGTTGCAAATGCACTGAGCGCGCAGGCACAATCTCAGCCCTCTCACGCGCCGCGTCGCGTCAACCGTTGAGCAGCCGGCGGGCCTCACCCAACGCGTCGGCATTGCCCGGGTTCGACGAGTCGATCGGACCGAGGATCACCCACTCCGCGCCGCGCTCGACGAATGCGCCGAGTTGCTCGGCCATCCGTGACGGCCCGCCGACGAGCACGTCGGCCGCGACCGACCGGGCCGCGGCCTTCTCCGCCGCGCGCGCCTCGCTCTCGCCGGTCAGCACGAGACCGCCCCACGTGATCGTGGCGTCGGGCGCGACTTCGCGCACGAGGGCGGCGTCGGCCGAGAAACGCTCGACCGATCCGCCCCATCCGTTCCAACCGTCGGCCACCGACACGACTTCGCGCACCTGCGCGGCGTGGCCGCCGACCCAGACCGGGTAGTCGCCTTCACCCGCGGCGCGCACCGCGTCGTGCAGGGCGAGGATCCGATCCTCCATCGAGCCGAACTCCAAGCCGAACGCCTCGTTCTCGGCCCGGCTGTGCGAATCGCCGGAGCCGATGCCGGCGATGAGCCGACCCCCGCTGACCCTTTGCGCGGTCAGGAACGAGTTCGCGAGCGTGGCCGCCGGCCGCAGCGTCGCCCGCGCGACCAGCGTGCCGACCTGCATGCGAGTTGTCTCCGCGGCGACCGCGCCGAGCAGGGCGAAACACTCGAGCGCGGGCCTGCGATCGGGCGGATCGCCGCGCCAGAGGTGATCGAACACGAACACCGCGTCGAGACCGGCCGCCTCGGCGGCGCGAGCCACCGTGATCGGAGTCTCCGGATCGTCGACGAACGACGGCAACGTCAGGCCGACGCGAACGCTCACGCGAGCAACTGGCGGGCCAACACCGCGGCGCCGACCGCGCCGGCCCGCTCGCCCAGCTGGGCAGGAACGAGAGGAATCTTCGGACGGTACGCCGCGCCTTCGACGTGACGCATGAACGACTCGACCAGCGGACCGAACAACAGCGGGCCGAGCTCCACGAGGCCGCCGGCGATGACGATGAGCTCCGGGTCGAGCACGTTGGCCAACGCCGCGAGCCCGAGCGACACGTTGTCGGCGTACCGCACCAACAACTCCCGCGCCTCGGCGTCGCCCGCACGCGCCGCTTCTTCCACGTGCACACCGGTGATCGACGCGAGCACACCGCCCGCCGCGGCGCGGATGTGCGCGCCCCCGCCACCCTCCACGAGCTCGCGGGCCATGCGGCCGAGCGCGGTGCCGGACGCGATCGCCTCCCAGTGTCCCCGCTCGCCGCACGCACACAACGGACCATCGCGCTCGACCGTGATGTGACCGATCTCGGCGCCGAATCCGTGCGCGCCGCGGTAGAGCTCACCGTTGAGCAGCAACGCGCCGCCGATACCGGTGCCCAGCGTCGCCAACAAGGCGTGCTGCACGCCCTTCGCCGCGCCGTAGGCGACCTCACCGCGCGCCGCGACGTTGGCGTCGTTGTCGACCACGAGGGGATGGTCGGTCGCCGCGTGCAGCGCGTCGCGGAGCGGCGCGTCGCGCACCGTCGGCAGGTTCGGCGAGTAGAGCACGTGGCCGTCGTGATCGACGAGCCCGGCGGCCCCGACCCCCACCGGTATCCCGGGCTCCGAGAGCTCCTCGACGATCAGCGCCGCAGTGGCCACGAGCGCGTCGACTCCCGCGTGCGGAGACAGGCGTCGCTGCTCGCGCAGCACCTGGCCGTCGGGGCCGAGCAGCACGCCGAGCACCTTCGTTCCGCCGATGTCGAGCCCGACCGTCGACCCGGCCGGCGGCGTCGCGGACTCCGTCTCGCTAGTCGACATCGATGCGCCGCAGGCGCGGCGGACGCGGCGCGGCCACGCGGCGCTGCTGCTCGACGACGACCGCGTCGGCCGCGTCGATCACGGCGCGTGCTGCCGCCAAGAACTCGTGCGCCGCGTTCCAGAGGTGCTCGACCGGATCCCCCGCGCCCGGCGGCGCGTCGCCCGCGCCCGCGCCCGCGGAGTCGTCGACCGTCCGGGCCTCCGGCTCGGGCTTCACACGAACTCCACTTCGAGCCGGTCGCCTTCGAAGTGCGCGCCGCCGACCTCGCGTCGCACCAGGCTGTCGGGCAACAGGAGCGCCCGCCGGTGCGGACCGACCGAGACGAACAATTCCTGGTCGGTACGGTCGAGCCGGACCTCGTCGCGCTCGGTGAACGGCACGTGCACCGAGAGCACGAGCGAATCGCCCACCGCGTCGACGCGCAACGGCTCGACGTGCGACAGCCGGGCCGGCGCGTCGAGATCGCCGTAGAGATCACGGGCGAACGCGCTGAGATCGCCGACGCCGAGCAGCTCGCGATCGGCGAGCTCGGCCGTGAGCATCGGCAGCGGCGCGAACGCGTCGGCGATGGTCTGCAGGTGCGCCGACTGCGAAGCCTTCCACTGGTCGAGCCAGGGATGGTCGAGCGCGGTCGGCAGGATCCGGTTCACGACGACCGCGTCGACGTGGTAGCCGAACAACGACAGATACGTGTAGGTGCGACGCGCCTCGGCGACGACCAGCCGTTCGGGGTTCACGACCAGGCGCGCGCTGGTGATGTCGCCGTCGGTCAACAGCTCGCGCACACCGTCGAGACGTTCGTAGAAGCGGCGGATCCCACCGAACACCTGATCACCGGCGATCGGCAGGCCGGAGAACCGGCTCAACACCGGTCGGGCGAGTCGGGTGAGCCGGCGCTGCGCGTCGAAGACGCGATCCATGTACCAGCCGAGCACGTCGGGCAGCGACAGCAGACGGATCGTCTCGGCCGTCGGCGCGCAATCGACCACCACGAGGTCGTAGTCGCCCGACGTCGCGAACTGCTTGATGTCGGCGAGCGAGAACACCTCGTCGAGGCCGGGGACGACCGCGAGCTCCTCCGCCTCCAACGAGTCGGCGCCGACCCAGTCGAGCACGTCGACCATGTACCGGCGCACGTCGTCCCAAGTCTCCTCGAACCGGATCCGGGCGTTGAGCTGCTGACCCCACAGCCGGCCGGCAACGGGCGTCGGGCGGTCGTCGAGCTCGACGCCGAACGCATCGGCGAGCGAATGCGCCGGATCGGTGGAGACCACGATGGTCCGCAAGCCCGCCTCGGCGGCGCGGACGGCGGTCGCGGCGGCGACGGTCGTCTTGCCGACGCCGCCCTTTCCGGTGAACAACAGGATGCGCATTGGCGAGCGAGGCTACCGGGCCGGCCCGCAGGATTCTCAGGCGACGGCCTCGACCTGCTTCTTCAACTCCTTCAACGCGCTGCCCATGATGAGGCCGGCCGCGCGCCGCTTCACGAGACCCGGCAGCGGCATCGCGAGCTCGACGGCGAGGTCGTAGAACACCCGGGTCACGGTTGGGCTCTCGGCCTCGAAGCGGTACGTACCGTCGAGCCGGCGCAACATGTCGCCCTCGACGAACCGCCACGAGAACGCATCCGGCGCCGCGGCGTAGTCGTACTCGAGCACGTACCGGATGCTCTTGCCGAGCGCCGCGGCACGGAACTCGACTCGCAAGCCGCGGCCCTCGCCGTCGACTTCGAGCACCTTCGCTTCCTTCACGTCGCGCAACCACTCGGGGTACGACTCGAAGTCGACGGCGACGTCGAAGCAGCGATCGGCCGACGCGTCGACGCGGATGCGCTCGCTGGCGGTGTCGGTCATCGCCCACCGCCGTTCGGTGTCGTGGTGCGGCGCGCGGTCGCGGGAACGCGCACCGTCAGATCGCGCGCCGGGAACGTGCCGTGGCGTGCGCTCCACAGGCCGACCAGCGCCAGCGGCAACATCGGCTCGAGCGCCGCGAACGCGTTGGCCCAGGCGGTCGCGAGCGCGACCACGATCGAGAGACCGAGCGCGCCGAACAACCAGCGGCGCACGTCGGAGGGCGCCGATCCCACGAGGAAGAACAGGCTGCCGACCCCGATGTCGTCGCCCCGGCCCGACCGGACGACCGCGAGCCCGAAGGCGTAGAGCCAGATCGGCAGGGAGACCAGGAACAACGTGAGCGCCACCCCGGATGCGACGCCGTCGAGGGCGTGCAGGCCGAAGGCGTCGGGCACCACGGTCACGACGAACAACCCCAGTGTTGCCCACGACCCGACGACGATCGACCGACCGATCACGACGAGGAGGCTACCGGCCCAGCGGGCCGACGGCCGAGAGCTCGCCGCGTGCAACCGGCTCGAGCAGCGTGACGAGCCGATCGTTCGCGAACTCACCGCCGGCCCGGATCCGAGCCGCGGCGCCCATGCGCGCCCGGAGACCGTCGTCGGCGAGCAAACGCCCGATCGCGGCGCGCACCGCGGCAACGTCGCGGGGCGGCACGACGCACCCGGTCTCCCCGTCGGTGACCGCTTCGTGCGACCCGCCGCTGCGCCCGGCGACCGCCGGCACCCCGCAGGCCGCGGCCTCGAGGAACACGATGCCGAACCCCTCCGCCTCGAGCCCGCGCCAGCGATCCCGGCAGCACATCGCGAACACGTCGGCGCACGCGTACAGCGCCGGGAGATCGTCGTCGGCGACGCGGCCGAGGAAGTGGACGCGGCCGCGTGCGCGGCGCTCGAGCCGGGCCCGGTCGCGCCCGGCGCCGCCGATCGCGAGCTGGGCCGGTTCGAGCCCCGACATCGCCTCGATCACCACGTCGAACCCCTTGCGCGGCACGAGCCGCGACAACCCGAGCACGAGCGGGCGCTCGGGGTCGAGACCGAATCGCGCACGCGTCGCCGCGCGCGTCGCCGCGTCGACCGGGTGGAATCGCTCGCCGTCGACGCCGGGCGGGATCACGACACCTGCGAGCGCGCGGCCGGCGGCGTCGGACGCGGCGCGAGCCGGATACGAGCCGGCCGCCACGACCGCCGCCGCGCCGCGCATCACGCGCCGAGCCAGCGCT
>CAZLEC010000042.1:0-11608 GCA_964558245.1 uncultured Burkholderiales bacterium
CGCTCGTAGTGGCCGAGGTCGAGGTCGGTCTCGCCCTTGTCGTCGGTGACGAACACCTCGCCGTGCTGGAAGGGGTTCATCGTCCCGGGGTCGACGTTGATGTAGGGATCGAGCTTCTGCATCGTGACGCGCAGGCCGCGACTCTTGAGCAGGCGTCCAAGTGACGATGCGGTGAGCCCCTTGCCCAGGCTCGACGCCACTCCTCCGGTCACGAAGACGTGCTTGGCCAAACCCTCGAACCTCCGCGTCGATGTCGGGCTGAAGTGCTGAATGGCTCGCCGGATCCCCGGACCGGGCTCGCTCGGCGACGGTAGCACCGGTCTCGGACACCCCCGGTGATCCTGGGTGCCGTACGGTTTCGCCGATGTCCGACACCGCCGGCGCGCCCGCACCGACCGTGCGCGAGGCCCCGGCGCCGCTCACGGGCCGCCTGGCCGGGTGGCAGATCATGGTCGGCCTCGCGCTCCTGGCGGTCGCGGTCCGGCTGCCGTCGTTCCTCTCGTCGCGCCATCTCGTGTTCGACGACGGCACCTACGGCGTGTCGGTGCTCGACATGCGCGCGGGCCTGCTGCCTTACCGCGAAGTGTTCTCGGCGCAGGGACCGCTGCACTTCCCGCTGCTCTACGTCGGCGACCTCTTGGGTCTGCGCACGATCGAGGGACCGCGTGTCACGCCGCTCCTGGCCGGCATCGCAGCGACGGTCGGCGCGTGGGCAATCGCGCGCCGGCTCGCGGGCGACACCGCGGGCTTGATCGCGGGAGTGCTCGTCGCGACGTCGGGCTCGATGATCTGGACGACGAGTCAGGTCACGGGCGACGGGCCCGCCGCCGGGCTGGTCGTGTGCGCGGTGTGGGCCGCGCTCGTGTACCGCGACGACCCGCGGCTGCGGCGCGCGCTCCTCGCCGGCCTCGTGATGGGCGCCGCGCTCGCGGTGAAGCCCGTGGTGCTGCCGGCGGTGCTGCCGGTCGGATGGTGGCTGTGGTCGCGCCGGCGGCTCGACCATCTCGCGGGCGCGGTCGGCGTCGCCGTCGCGCTCTGGTTCGCGTCGGCGCTGCCCTGGGGACTGGGGCGCGTGTGGCAGCAATCGATCGCGTACAACACCGGCGCCGGCCCGCACTACGCAAAGCTCGCGCAGCTCCGCAAGCTCCTCTCGACGCTCGGCAGCCGCGATCTGCTCGTGGTCGGTGCGATCCTGCTCGCCCTCGCCGCGACGGCCGTGGCCGCGAGCCGTACTCCAACGGGAACGACGGTCGGCCCGACCCGCACGCTGCGCACCGATGACCTCGCCCTCATCGCGGTGTGGACGTTCGTGACCGCGCTCGCGCTCGTGCTCGAGCCCGCGCTCTACACCAACCATCTCGCCGCGATCGTGCCGCCGTTGGCGATCCTCGCTGCGATCCTGACGCGCACACCGCGACTGCTCGTTGCCGTGCTGGTCGTGTTGGCGCCGTGGTCGGCCTCGAACCTGCACGTGATCCTCTGGCCCACGGGCTACACGGGCGTGAGCGCGCAGCTGATGCACTCTCTCGATGCGCTGCCCGCGCACGCACTCGCGATCAGCGACGAACCCGGCTTCTTGTACCACGCCGACCTCGGCACCCCGGCGCTCATGAACGACGCGTCGGTGAAGCGCATCGACCAGCACCTCCTCACGACCGCGATGATCGAGCGCGCCGCGCGCGACCCCCGCCTGTGCGCCGTCGTCGTGTGGTCGCCGCGCTTCGGCCGCGACCTCCCCGGCCTGCCCGACGCGCTGCGCCGGGACGGGCTTGAGATCGCTCACACCTACGGCGGCCTCAAGGCGCTCTGGCTCCGCCCCCATTGCAACCCGTAACCCAACTCGAAACCGCGGTCGGGAGTTAGTCGCGTGCTCGGCCGAGCATGTCGAAGCGGCGCAGGATGCGCACCCGCGCGATCACCGCGCTGAACGAGACGGCTTCGGCGATCAACGTCAACAACACGAGCCCGATCAGCACGACATTGCGCGGGCCGCGGCCGACGTCGAGCACGACCGCCAGGCCGAGCACGGCGCCGAGCACGTTCGCACCCGTGTCGCCGAGCATGAGGTGCTCGTGCAGGTCGTCGCCGAGCAGCCCGCAGAACGCGCCGATCACCGGTGCGATCGCGATCCCGACCGCGTCGCCCCGCGCGACGAACGCGATCGGCAGCCACGCCACGAGGCCCACCTTGATCGCCCGGCCCGGCGCGCGGTCGAGCAGGTTCGCGAGATTCGCGGCGAGCGCGATGAGCACCGCGTCGGTCAGCAATCGCCGGCCCGACACGAACGAGACGTTCGCGGCCAGCACGAGCGCGACCGCGGCGCCCCCGAAGATCTTGATCACACCGGTCGTGACCCGCCCTTGCGAGAGCGCCTGCAAGTGCCCGCGAAAGCCGCGGTCGCCTTCGGTGCCGAGCAGGTCGTCGATCAGACCGAGCAGGCCGAAGCCCAAGCACGCGAACAGCACGAGCGGGCGCGCGATGTTCCGACCGGGCTCGTCGCCGAGCCCGAACGCGCCGAGTGTGCCGCGGCCGGCCTCGATGCCGAGCACCGCGATCACCACCAACAGTCCCGCCGCCGTCGGCAAGGGCCGGTCGCGGAAGTTCCGGCGTTGCAACGCGGGGGCGTCGAGCAGGTCGCGCCCCCAGATCACCAGCAACCGGACCGTCAAGAGCCCGACGAGCAGCCCGACGACGACGATCACGCGAGCACGGGCTCGGTCGCGGGAGCCTCGGGCGAGTCCGGGGGGCCGGTCTCCGCGGTCGGCGAGATCGCCCAGCGCGGCCGGGCGCGGTCACCGCGCATCGTCACGATCACGAGCACCGGCGTCATCACACCGAGCATCACGCCGGCGATCGCGATGCCCGAGTCGTTCAGCGCGGTGCCGAGCACGGTCACGACGAGAAGCCCGAGCAGCGCATGCGACAGCTGCGGAATGCGCTCGTGCAGCCCGCGCATCCGGCCCGGCGCGCGGTAGACGAGATACGCGATCCCGGCCAGCACGACGGGGAGCATGATCGTCCACAACGAACCGGTCAGCACCGACGTGTTCTCCGAGATCTTGCGCTGGAGCAACGTCGACACGCTGTGGAATCCTCCCGAGCCTTCACCGGAAGCGACCAGCCGGCCGAGGTGCGTGCGCTTGCTCGCGGGCCGGCTCATGTCGATGGCCGCGAACACCGCGACGACGGCGAGCGTCGCCGCGCCGTAGATCGCGATGAGCTTCACCCGCAGACGCCAGCCGAGCAGCAGCGTCGCCGTGATCGCGTACGCCGGGACCATCGACAACACGCCGCCGACGTCGCTGCCGAAGAACGGGGCGCCGTCGACCACGATGGTGACGCCGAGCAGTGCAATTGCGATCAACGCTCCGCGCCGACCGCCGATGCGATACGCCAACAAGCCCGCGAGCAGGACCGCGCCGGCCGCGAGCTGCGCGTACCCCAGGTTGCCGAGCCCGGCGAAGCGGCCGGCCACCGTCGGCGAGTAGCCGAACACCGTGTTGAACTGCAGGCGGGCGCCGGTCGCGACGTCGACGAGGATCAACCCGACGAGGATGCCGAGCGCGACGATCAGCGTGGTCACACCGGATCGATCCGTCGTGAGCCACGCGATCAACGCGATGGCGGCGCCCACCCCGAAGAGGAACAGCCAGTACAAACCGGGGCCCAGGCTGTAGAAGGGCAGCAGCGCGGCCAGGAACGTGGCCGCGAGGAAACCGACGAGCGTCAGGGCCGCGAGCTCGATCGCGATCTGCGCTCGCCGTCCGAACCGCACGAACGCGATCAACGCGGCCGCGGTCAAGATCATCTGGAGCACGACGAACCACACCGTGACCTGCGAGATCTCGCGATCGCGGAACTGCGCGCCCTTGTTGGTGTCGATCAGCCAGCTGACGCGCGACGCGAAGTCGCCGCCGGTACGGCCGAACAGCATGGGCCGGCCCTCCATGCGCGCGGGTTGCTCGAGACCGAGTTGATCGAGGATCGTCGGGCCGATGTCGACGATCGAGACCACACCCGAGTGCCGCGTCCAACTCGAGACCGCGAGCCCGGCGCGGATACCGGGGCCGGAGAGGCCGGCGATCGTCAGCCGCCCCGCGCCGCCCCGTTGCGAGGGTGCCAACACGATGACCGAGTCGTGATCGGTCACGCGTCGCATGAGGTTCCCCACGAGCGCGTCGAGCTGCGCGAAGGCCTGTTGTTGCATCACTGCCCGAGCTGCGGAGGTGACCAGCGACCCGTACGACTGCAGGCGGAGGAGGTCGCTGTCCTCGACGACGACCACCGACCGGCCCGGCGCGTCCCACGCGCGGTCGAACGCCGACAGCACGCGCTGCGGGTCGAGCCGCAATCCGAACGGCGCACTCGGATCCTTCTCGAGCAACGAGGTTCCCACGTCGCCGCCGGGGACGATGCCGTTGTGGTCCGTGAGCGCAAGCGCCGCCCAGCGTCTGTAGTCGGCGGCGGCGGTCGGAGTGATCGTGTTGTCGCCGTTGCCGATCGCGGCGCGGCCGACCCCCGCGGCCTCGAGCGTGTCGCCGAGCACACTCACCTGGGAGTCGAACAAGAGCCCGTTGTTGCGCGACACGATCTGGTGCTGCTCGAGGCACACGATCGACGAGCTCGATATCGCGCTCTCGGCCACGCCGTTGCGGCGCGCCATCTCTTCGCGTGCCGTCCCGTCGGCGTACGGCTCGTCGGGTTCGAGACACTCACCGTCGTCGCCGGAGTGACCGACCGACCGGGTGCCCGCGCCGATCGTGACGTACCCGTCGGCGAGCGACGGGACGCGACCGACGCCGCGCACCGACAGGTCGGCGACCTCGCTCTTCGCGAGCAGACCCGCCAAGTTGGGCAGCGCGGTCAGGTCGAGGTCCTCCCACGAGATCGCGGGCAACGAGATCACGAGCACGCGCCGCACACCCGGGTGCGTCGTCTTGGGAACCGGGATCGTGGTGGTCGTCGTGGGCGCCGTCGACACCGGAGTGAGCGTCGCGGCTGACGCGGCACCCGCCCCGAACAACGTCAGCATCAGCACGACGAGCGCGAGCGCGGCGGTGCGCGCGGCTGCCGCGCGCACCGCTCCCTTTGGGTGCGACCGCTTCATCACGCTCCGGACGCGATCCGGCTCGGGACGCGCCACCAGCGCCGCACTGCGAGCGCGTACACGCCGGTGCCGATCGCGCCGACCACGGTCAGGCACGCGATCGTCGCCAACCGTCCGCTCGGGTCGACCGCGCGGATCGCCAGCCAACCGGCGAACGCGATCACTCCCGAGATCGCGATCGAGATCGGCAACAGGCCCGGGATGATCGACCGGCCCGTGCGGCGCCGGCACCCCACACCCAGCACGATCACGCCGATCAGGTACGCAGTGGTGTGGCCGATCCCGAGCGCGGCCACGAGCGCGGCGCCGTGCGTAACCTTGCTCCCGACGATCATCACGACGACGCCCACGATCGCGGCGCCGATCGCGACGATGGCCGGCGTCCGGCTGTCGCCCAACGCGTAGTAGCTGCGCGCGAGCAGCAGGAACGCGCCGTAGGGATAGAGACCGATCGCGAGCGAGGCCATCCCGGCCGCCAGCAAGACCGGGCCCGTCTTCACCGCGCTGCCGAACGCGACGAGCCGCATCAGCGGCAACGCGATCACGACCAGGCCTGCCGACACCGGAATTACGAGCAGCGCCATACGGTCGAGCGCCCATCGGATCGAGTGTGCAAACTCGTCGAGGTCGCCGGCCGCGACGTCGTTGGCCATCTGGGGGAGGATCGCGGTGTGGATCGGCTGCGCGAGCACCGCGTACGGCCCGAGGAAGAACGTGAACGCGACCTGATACGCGACGACGCCGCCGGCCACGCCGTTGCCCGCGACCAGCGAGGCGCCGAGCAACATCGCCGCGCCCGAATGGAGCGCGACTCCCCACACTGCGAGGCGGGAGAAGCGCGAAAGCGCCGGGTCGCCGCGGTCCCATCGCGGTCTCAAGGAGAAGCCCGCCCGTCGCGCCGCGACGTAGAGGATGGCCACGAACGCGAGGCACCCGCCCGTGCCGGCCACGGCGAGCAACGACTTCTCGAAGAGCGTCAAGTCGAAGCCGGGAGCCGACCCGACCAGCACCCGGAAGATCACGAAGCACGCGATCATCACCACGCTGCTGCCGAGCGGCGCGGCCGCGGTGATGGAGAACCGGCGTTTCGCGTAGAGCAACCCGGTCGCGATCGCGCCGAACGCGTAGAGGACGACCTGCGGGATGAAGAACCACAGGAGAAACCGCGCCAGCTGACGCTGCTGCGCTCCGACGTGCGCGTTCGGTGCGCCGCTCGAGAGCAGTCGGGCAAGGAGCGGCGAGAACACGAGCGCGGCCACGGTGATGGCGCCCATCGCAGCGAGCGCGTAGCCGAGCAAGCCGTTGGCGAGCCGGTCGGCCTCGGCGTCGTTCCCGGCGTCGACGAGGGTGACAAAGGTCGGCACGAGCACCGCCGACAGCGCGCCCGCCGCGAGCAACTCGAACAGCACGTTGGAGACGGAGTTCGTGGCCTCGAAGGTGTTACCGAGGTACGTCGTACCCAACACCGCCGCGATCACCAGCACGCGTACGAACCCGCCGACGCGCGAGACCATGGTCACACCACCCATGCCGACCGCCGCGCGCGTGACCGATTGCGGCGCGTCGGTCTTCTGACGCAACCTCACGACGGATGGGGCGGCAGGGGCGTCGACGCGCCCGTGCCGTAGCCGTAATGGCCGACGTCGCCGCTGCCCGTGATCGGGAGTGCGAGCACCGCGGCGACCTGGCCCTGCACGAGGTCGAGATCGTCGACGGTCGACACCGTGCCCGAGAGGTTTTGATCGTCGAGAACCGGCGCCAGCGCGGCACCGCGTTCGGGTGGATGATCTCCCCCACCGTCGTACACTGCCGCGACGACGGTCGGGAGGCCGGCGCCCACCGCCGCGCGCGCGAGCGCCGGGGTCAGGTCGCCGCCGGCAAAGTCGCTGTCGTCGCCGGTGACGACGAGTACCTCGACGGCATGAGCGGGGAACGTCGCGAACCCCGACGCGTTGCCGTCGGTCGTGCTGAGGAACCCGGCTTTCTCGAGCGCGGTGAGCGCGTCGATCCGGGGCGCCACGGGACCCGTCGTCGTCGTTGTCCGACGAGGCGCCGAGGTCGACGATTCGTCGGCGAGCGACGACGTCGGCCTGGGGGTCGTCGTGGTGGTCGACGCCGGGTTCGGCATCGGCGCCTTGGCGAGGCGGTGCGCCAGCAGGTTGAGCGCGGTGTCGCGCACTGTCGAGACGCTGCCCGCGAGGCCCAGTGCGGTCTCGAGATCCTGCACCCGGGTGTCGGAGTCGAGTCGCCACGGGTCGTCGAGCCAGATAACCGCGGGAACCTCGGCGCCCGCCGACAGGAGCGCCTGTTCGGCGTGCTTCACCGCGTCTCCACTCACACCCCGCTCGGCGAGCACCGCGACGGAGTGTCCGTCGAGGCGGCCGTCGCCCACGAACGGCGCGCTCTGGTCGATGAACTGCTGGAGCCGCGAGTTCTGCTGCGACAGCTGCTTGCTCGTGGCCTCGCGCGCCCGGTTCTCCTTGCGCACGCCGTTGATCTCGGAGTCGAGGCGGTTGACGATCCCCTGGTCGATCACCGTGGACCCGACGAGGATGCCGAGTCCGAGGGCGAGGAACACGGCAATGAGCGAGACGAGGTGAAACCGGAAGTTGATCATGGTGGGCAGGGGGAGCCTAGAAGAAGGGCGACCAGCCACCGGGGCGGGAGACCCGAGCCGGATCGAGAGCAGATCGGCGCCGGTTGTGCGTGCCCGGCCGCCTCAGAACCAGCTCGCGACCTTCGACCACGTATCGGTGAACATCAACCGGAAGCCGTCGAGGAACACCTGGAGCGAATGCGACACGTACGTCATCGCGACCATCGCCGCGAACGCCGACGCGACGAGGAACACCATGTCGCGGCGGCGGATGCGTCCCTCGTACAGTCGGCTCACACCCTTGGCGTCCACCAGCGCCGGGCCCAGGCGCAGCCTCGTGAGGAAGGTCGAAGCCATCCCCCGCCGGCCCTTGTCGAGGAACTCCACCATCGTGGCGTGCGTCCCGACCGCGACGATGAGCGCGGCGCCGGCTTCGTAGGCCAACAGCAAGGCCGCGTCCTCGCTCATGCCCTCGGCCACGAACTCGTCGTACTTCACGCCGGCCGCGAGGAGCTGCTCCCGCCCCGGCGCCCGACCGTCGGGGTGCACGTGATGGATGAGCTGCGCGCCGCAGTGCATCGCGGTGTCCGACAGCGAGTCGAAGTCGCCGATGATCATGTCGGGTTTGAGCTTCATTGCCAGCAACGCATCGGCGCCGCCGTCGACCGCGATCAACACGGGTTTGTACTCGCGGATGTACGCCCGCAACGCCTTCAAGTCGTGCTTGTAGTCGTGCCCGCGTACGACCACGAGCGCGTGACGGCCGCGAACCCGAGCGCGCAACGGCGGGAGCTCGAGCGGCTCGAACGTGATCTGGGCCTCGGTGTCGATGTAGTTGAGCGTGTTCCGGGCGAACGTCTGCAGCTCCACACCGATGGTTCGGCGCGCCTCTTCCATGCGCGCTTCGATCTCGTCGGCGACGAGCAGCTCGCCGACCGCGAGCTTCTCGTCGTCGCGCCACAGCGCGCCGTCGTGCAGCTCGAGCACCTCGCCCTCTCGGATCTGGTCCATCACGTCCGGGCCGACGGCGTCGAGCAGCGGGATGCCGGCCGAGACGATGCGGATCGGACCGCCGTTCGGGTAACGCCCCGAAATCGACGGGCCGGCGTTGACGACCGCGGCGACCCCGGCCGACACCAACGTGTCGGCCGCGACGCGATCGATGTCCCGGTGATCGATGACCGCGATGTCACCGGCGTTGATGCGCCGGATCAGGTCTTTGGTGCGGCGATCGGCGCGCGCGGGCCCCTTGACCTCCACCGGTCGCGGCGCGTGACGCCTGCGCAACCTCACTGCTTCGCCCTCACCGGCTCGCCTCGGCCCGGCTCGCCTTGGCCCGGCTCGCTTTGGCCCGGCTTTGGGCCCTCGCCTCGTGGGCGCGCGTCAACAGCTCCTCGGCGTGACGCCGCGCGTGCGCCGACTCGCCCACACCGGCAAGCATCCTCGAGACCTCTCCGACCCGCGCGTCGTCGAGCACCAGCTCGGCGCTCGCGACGGTGCGCTTGCCGACCTCCGACTTCGACACCGCGACCTGCGAGTCGGCGAACGCGGCGACCTGGGGAAGGTGGGTCACGCACAACACCTGGTGTTGCCCTCCCAACGTCGCCAACGCCCGCCCGACGGCCGTGCCCGCCTCTCCCCCGATACCCGCATCGACCTCATCGAACACGAGGGTAGGCGGCGCCGCCGACAGCACGACCCGCAGGGCGAGCATCGCCCGGGCGAGCTCACCGCCCGAAGCCGCACGGGCCAGGGGCCGGGCCGATTCGCCCGGGTTGGGAGCGAGCAGGAAGGTCACCTCGTCGGCGCCGTCGTCGCCCGCGGTGGCGAAGTCGCCGGGTTCCACCGAGACCTCGAAGGTCGCGGCGGGCATCGCCAGCTCCCGGAGCTGCTCCTCGACCGCCGCGGCCAACGGGCCCGCGCCTTTCGTCCGGGCCGCCGAAAGGGCCTTGGCCGCCTTCACCACGCCGCGGTCGGCCGCGGCCAACGCGTCGGCGAGCGCCGCGGCACGCGCTTCGTGGCCTTCGAGCTGCGCGATCCGCTCGCGCGCCTCGCGCCCGTAGGCCTGTACGTCGGCGAGCGTCGGCCCGTACTTGCGTACGAGCTCGCGCAGCCGCGCTCGGCGTTGCTGCACGTCCGAGAGCCGCTGCGGGTCGGCGACGATCTGCTCGGCCGCGACCCGCAGGTCGTGCGCCGCTTCCGCGGTCTCTATCTGGAGCGCGCGCAGCCGCTCGGCCAGCGACGCGAACGGCTCACGGGTCGCGATCGCGGCGCTCGCCGCGCCGACGGCGTCTTGTGCGGCTCCCTCGAGCAGCGCGTGCGCCTCGTCGAGCGCGGCGCGGTGCGCCTCCGCGTCGGCGAGGATCTCCTCCTCGCTCGCGAGCGCCGCCTCCTCCTCCGGATCCTCGATCCCCGCGGCGTCGATCTCGGCGAGCTCGTAGCGCAAGAGATCGAGCTGCCGCGCCCGCGATCGATCGTCGCCGCCGATCTCGGCCTGCTCCTCTTCGACGCGACGGCGAGCCGCGCGCGCGGTCGCGAGGTCGGCGCGCGCCGCGGCTGCGGGCGCGCCCGCGAACCGGTCGAGCAGCTCCCGTTGCTCGGCCGGCACGAGCAGCGACTGGTGCGCGTGCTGGCCGTGCAGGTCCACCAACGCACGACCGCAGTCGGCGAGCTCGGTCGCGGTTGCGAGGTGACCGTCGACGTAGCCGCGCGAACGTCCGCTCAGCGGTACGACGCGCGCGAGCACGACCTCGACCTCACCGTCGACGAAGCGACCCTCGACCCGCGCCTGGTCGGCGCCGTCGCGCACGAGCGCGGGATCGGCCCGACCGCCGCACAGGAGGTCGAGCGCGTCGACGATCAACGTCTTGCCCGCGCCCGTCTCGCCGGTGATCACCGTCATGCCGTCGCCGAGCACGAGCTGGAGGTCGGCGATGATCCCGAGGTTCTCGACGCGTAACTCGACCAGCATCGCCACTCACCGATCGGGAAGGTCGAACTTGGCTTTCAGGACCTGGTGGAAGTCTCGCGGGCGCAACGTCGCGAGCCGAAGCGGCTCGGCGGCCGCCGCGCACGTCACCCGATCCCCGGCGGAGAGCTCCCCGAGCTCGCGGCCGTCGAGTGTCAGCACCACCCCCCGATCGTCGCACACCACGAAGCCGAGCTCCTCACCGTCGGCGAGCACCAGCGACCGGTCGAACAGCATGTGCGGCGACACGGGCGTCAGCACGAGACAGCGCAGGGCCGGAGACGCGATCGGCCCCCGCACCGAGAATGAGTACGCCGTCGTACCAGTTGGGGTGGCGACGATCACCCCGTCGGCCGCATACGTCGTGAACGCGCTGCCGTTGATCGAGACGTCGAGGCGGATCAGGTGGCCGCTCCGCTTCTTCTCCAACGCGGCCTCGTTCAGCGCGAACCAGGTCCCCGACGCGGGACCTCGGGACTCGACCCGCACCGAGAGCACCATGCGTTCCGACACCGCGAAATCGCCGGCGACGAGGCGCGCCGTCGACGCCTCGAGCTCGTCGGGCTCGACCGCGGTCAGGTAGCCGAGCTGGCCGACGTTGACCCCCAGGATCGGAACCGGCGCCGGATACACGAGGTCGACGGCGTGCAGCATCGTGCCGTCACCGCCGAGCGACACGACGAGATCGAGATCCGACGCGAACCCCTCGGCCGCCACCCCGAGCTCGACCAGACCGACCGCCTTCGCCTCGTCTGCCGGGAGACGAACCTCGACGCCGCGATCACGAAACCATCCGGCCGCCGATCGTGCGAGCTCGTGCGCGAGCCCCCGGTCCCGGTGCGGCACCAACCCGACGACCCGAGTACCCGTACTCATGCGGCTGCGACCTCCGGCCCTCGAACGCCCGGCACCCACGCCGAGACGGTCCGGGCCTGCG
>CAZLEC010000042.1:11708-13969 GCA_964558245.1 uncultured Burkholderiales bacterium
GCGACCTCCGGCCCTCGAACGCCCGGCACCCACGCCGAGACGGTCCGGGCCTGCGGATCTGCGCCTGGCTTGCTCATGCGGCGGCGACGTCGTGGGCGGCGGCCACGACTCGATCGATCTCGGCCTCGTCGACCTGGGTCGGGCCGCGACGCGCGTGTGCGAAGAACTCGATGTTGCCGTCGGCGCCGCGCAACGGCGAGGTGACCAGCGCGCGAACGCCGAGACCGAGCGCGCCGAACGCACCGACGACCTCGCGCAGCACCGTGCCGTGCACGACGGCGTCGCGCACGATGCCGCCCTTGCCCACGTGGTTGCGCCCGGCCTCGAACTGCGGCTTCACGAGCAGCACGAACTCCGCGTCGGGCGCCGTCAACGCGAGCAGGTTGGGCGCGACGGTCCGCAGCGAGATGAACGAGAGATCGGCGACGCAGAGGTCGGCGGGCGGATCGATCGCGCCGGCCTGCAATTCCCGCACGTTCGTACGTTCCATTACTGTCACCCGAACATCGTTGCGGAGCGTCCAGGCGAGCTGGCCCCGGCCGACGTCGACTGCGAACACGTGCTTCGCGCCCCGGCGCAGCAGGCAGTCGGTGAACCCTCCGGTCGAGGCGCCGACGTCGAGCGCGTGGGCGCCGGTGACGTCGACGTCGAAGTCGTCGAGCGCGCCCGCAAGCTTCGTGCCGCCGCGCGACACGAACTGCTCGGCGCTGGGCTCGGGCGCGACGACGATCGGCTCGGCCGCGTCCACCTGCCGCGCGGCCGTCGTGGCCGGCGTGCCGCTCACCGACACCCGACCGGTCGCGATCGCCTCGACTGCTCGCGACCGGCTGGGCGCGAGACCGCGCCGCACGAGCTCGACGTCGAGGCGACGCCGCACCGTTAGCGGGCTCGCTTGGCTGCGGGCTTCCTCGTGGCCTTCTTGGCCGAGCTGCGGGTCCCGGCGGTCTTGCGGGTAGTGCGCGCGGCAGCGGTGCGCTTCGCGGTCGTGCGGCGCGCGGCGCGCTGCGTGGACACCGCCTTCTTCTTGGCCGGGCGCTTCGTCGCGGCCTTCTTCTTCGTGGGCACCTTGCTCGTCGAAGGCTTCGCGGTCGCTTTCTTCTTGGCCGGCGCCTTGCCCGCGCCCGCGGCGCGGCCGGTACCGCGACTGGCGGCACGGAGCCGGTGCTCGAGCGCGTCGAGATCACGCTTGGTCGCGAGCCCGAGCACTCCGAGCTGGCGCTGCACCTCCATGCTCACGATGGCGCGCAGCTCCTCGCTCCGACGGCGGCTGATCTCGATGAGCTCGTCGACCGCGGCGCCGATCTGATCGCGGGCGAGCTGACCCTGGGCGACCAGGTCGATGGCAAGCCGGTGGGCCTGCGAGCGGCGGAGCTCGGTGAAGTGCATGCCGGTCTCGAGCACACGCTTCCAGTCCGGAGGCTGGGGCATCTCTACCTCTTTCGATCGCGGCGCGGGCTGGCTGCCAGGGGGACAGACGCAGCGAGTCATTGGGGATTCCGGTGTGCAGCCTAGGGGCCGCTCGGCGCGCTCCCCCGGATGACCGACACATGGGTTCGGGCTCGTCAGCCGGCGTTCAGAACCAGCGGAACCAAGCGCGCGAGATCCGGCGCGACGAACGGTGGTGGCGGTTCCGGTACCGGCTCGCCTCCGGCGCCTCCGGCGACGCCCGACAGCACGAGCGCGAACGGCCAGCCGAGCGCAGCCGCGAACGCACCGTCGGTCGAGGGACGGTCGCCGACCATCAGCCCGGTGCTGCCGTACCGCGATCGCACGAGTTCGGCCATCGCGGCCTCGGGCTTGCCCGCGACCTCCGGCGCCCGACCGGCCGCGGTCGCGACCGCGGCGGCCAACGCACCGGCGCCGGGCACGACACCCCCGTCGATCGGATACGTCGGATCGAGATTGGTCGCGACGAACCGCGCTCCGCTTCGGGCGGCGTCGGCGGCGCGTGTCAAGCCGTCGAAGTCGAAGTCGCGGTGAAAGCCGACGACGACCGCGTCGACCGGACCGGCGCCGACCACGCACAGCCCGCGTGCTTCCAACGCCTCCACCACTCCGGGACCCGCGCACGCAAGGACCCGCGCCCCTTCCACCAGGCCGCTCGCCACGAGCGCGGCGGCCGCCTGCGCGCTCGTGCACACGTCGTCGGGGACGACCGAGATCCCGAAGCGGGCGAGGCGCTGCACGTATTCGCCGACGCGCAGGCTCGAGTTGTTGGTGATGAACACGACGTGCCGGCCCGCGGCCCGCAGACGCTCGAC
>CAZLEC010000043.1:0-13939 GCA_964558245.1 uncultured Burkholderiales bacterium
CAGCGCATTACGGCGTGGATCAGTCCGGGGCGACGAGGTGTGCGAGATCGTCGGGCTCGGACCGATCCCGGTGTCCGTCGCCCGGGAGCTGTTGGGCGACGCGGTCCTCAAGCTCGTGATCGCCAAAGGTGTCGACGTGATGAACGTCACGCATCTCGGCCGGTCGGCGACCGTCGCTCAACAGGTTGCGCTGTGGTGGCGGTCCGCGGCGTGCACGGTGTTGGGCTGCCCGCGCACCCAACGGCTTCAGAACGATCACCGGCTCGAGTGGGTCAACACGAAACGCACACGGGTCGACGAGCTCGACCCGCTCTGCAAACACCACCACGACTTAAAGACCCGCGACAACTGGGCGCTCGTCGAAGGCGACGGACCACGACCGATGGTCCCACCCGACGATCCGCATCACCCCAAGAACCCACCACCACCCGACGAGCGCTGAAGTGAACTCAGCAGCCCAACGCGCGCGCGATTACGAGGTGCTGGATCTCGTTGGTGCCTTCGCCGATCTCGAGCACTTTCGCGTCGCAATAGAAGCGCGCCACGGGCGAGTCGAGCATGTAACCGAGGCCACCATGGATCTGCACGGCTTCCGATGCGGCCGATACCGCGAGGCGACTGGCTTTCAGCTTCGCCATCGACGCTTCCTTCAGGAACGGTTGGCCGGCGTCACGCAGAGACGCGGCTCGATAGGTGAGCCAGCGGGCTGCTTCGAGCTCGGTCGCGATGTCGGCGAGCTTGAACTGGATCGCCTGGAACTGCGAGATGGGCTGGCCGAACTGTGTGCGCTGGCGCGCGTAGTCGAGCGCCAGATCGAGCACGGCCTGGGTCAGGCTCAGCGACAGCGCGGCGATCGAGATGCGCCCGACCTCGAGTGTGCGCAGGAATTGACCGAGCCCCATCGCCGGGTCGCCGACGAGGTGATCGTCGGCGACCCACACGTCGTCGAAATACAGCTCACGCGTGTCGAGACCGCGCCAGCCGATACCGCGCAGCTTCGGGCCCATCGTGAAGCCCGGCGTGTCCTTCTCCACGACGAAGCTGGCGAACGCGGGCGCCGACCCTTCGGGAGATTCGGTGCGGGCCAGCAGGGTCACCCCGAACGACATGTCGGTGCCCGCGTTGGAGATGAACGCCTTCCGGCCGTTGATCAGCCAGCCGCCGTCGCGCCGGACGGCTCGCGTGCGGATGCCACGCGCGTCCGACCCCGCATCGGGCTCGGTCAGGCCGAACGCGCCCAGCGCCTGCCCCTCGGCCAGGGGCCGGAGCCAACGCTCGCGCTGCGCGTCGGAGCCGAAGAGGTACAGCGGCAACGACCCGATGGTCACGTGCGCCTGCCACGCCGCCGCCACCGACTGGTCGGCCAGGCCGAGTTGCTCCATCGCGGCGACGAAACCGACCGTCGACATGCTGATGCCGCCCCACTGCTCGGGGATCAGCATGCCGAGCAGCCCCAGCGCGCCCATCTCGCGGAGCAGGTCGGTGGGGCACCGGGCGTCGTCCCACGCCTGCGGGGCACGCCGCGCGATCTCCTTCTGCGCGAACTCGCGGCACAGGCCGGCCAGGTCGCGTTCCGCCTCCGTCAGCGAGAAGTCCACCCGGCAATCGTATTGGACCGACCGGTACAACCGCTGGTAGTCCTAGAGCGTGACCGATTACGACGCGATCGACTTCTTTCGCGGCAGCGAGCTCGTCGCCGACCCGTACCCCTACTTCGACTGGCTGCGGGCGCAGTGCCCGGTGCGGCGGGAGCCGCACCACGACGTGATGATGGTCACCGGGTACGAGGAAGCGATCGCGGTCTACAACGACACCGCGACGTTCTCGTCGTGCAACTCGCCGACCGGGCCGTTCCCGGGTTTCCCGGTGGCGCTCGAGGGCGACGACGTCAGCTCGTTGATCGAGCAGCACCGCGACCAGCTGCCCATGAGCGATCAGCTGCTCACGTTCGACCCGCCCATCCACACCGCGCACCGCGCGCTCCTCATGCGCCTGATCACGCCGAAGCGCCTGCGGGAGAACGAGGAGTTCATGTGGCGCCTCGCCGATCGCCAGATCGACGAGTTCATCGCGGGCGGCACTCGCGAGTTCATCCGCGGGTACGGCCAGCCGTTCGCGATGCTCGCGGTCGCCGACCTGCTCGGCGTACCGGAGCGCGACCACGCACTGTTTCGCGCCCGGCTCGGTGCCGGGGCGAGCGAACAGACCGGCGCCATCGGCAGCACCGGCGACACGGCACTCGCGCAGAATCCGCTCGAGTTCCTCTACGAGCAGTTCACCGCGTACATCGAGGAGCGTCGGCGCGACCCGCGCGCCGATGTGATGACCGGCATGGCGAACGCGACGTTTCCCGACGGCTCGATTCCCGAGGCCATCGACGTGGCTCGCATCGCTGCCAACCTCTTCGCCGCCGGTCAGGAGACGACCGTGCGCCTCTTCGGCACCGCACTCCAGCGCATCGGCGACGATCAGGAGCTCCAGCAGCTGCTGCGCGAACGGCGCGAGCTCGTCCCGAACTTCGTCGAGGAGTGCTTGCGCATCGAGAGCCCCGTGAAGGGTGACTTCCGCCTCGCGCGCACATCGACCGAGCTCGCGGGCGTGAAGATCCCGGCGGGCACCACCGTCATGGTCGTGAACGGAGCCGCGAACCGCGATCCCGCCCGCTTCGAGCAACCCGGCGACTTCGACGTCGAGCGCGCGAGCGCGCGCCAGCACATCGCGTTCGGTCACGGCGCCCACACGTGCCCGGGCGCGCCGCTCGCGCGCGCCGAAGGTCGCATCACCATCGAGCGCCTGCTCGACCGGATCGACAACATCAGGATCTCCGAATTGGAGCACGGCCCGCCCGGCGCCCGGCGTTACGACTACGTGCCGACGTACATCCTGCGCGGGGTCAGCCGCCTGTACCTCGATTTCGACGCGAAGCGCTGAACGATGGCGATCGACCGTCAGGACTCCCCGTACCGCCGCGGCAACCGCTACGCGCAGCTTCCCATCCCGATGGTCGCCGAGCACTGTGTCACGGTCGACGCGGGAGCGGTCCAACTGGTCGTGGAGTCCCGGCAGCTGACCAACGAGATCCTCGACGCGACCTACCAGGGCGCCGTGAAGGCCGAGATTCGTTTCGACGACTCCGGAGCCTCACTGCACGTGTGCGGCACCGCCGACGGGCTCGAGTACCTGCGCTTCGACTGCTTCGAGAACGAGCCGCACTACCACTACATCGATCCGCGCGCCGGCGCGAACGTCGTCGTGCGCATCGACGAGCTGGCCGTCGGCGATCCCATCGAGTTCTCGCTGGCGTGCGTCGAGCACCGTCTCCCCGACATGCTGCGCAACTGCGGAGCCGGCAGCCCCGCCGACGACGTGGCCGATCGGCTCGACGACGTGAAGGCCGCAGTCAACGCCGTGCGCGAGCTGATGATGAACGCGTTCAGATCGACATGATCGACACGCCCGCAGTGCCGGGCGCGCCGTACAGCTGGGTGTAGCCCACTCTCGGGTTGCCGGGCACCTGGCGCTCCCCGGCCTGCCCGCGCAGTTGCAACACCACTTCGTGCACCTGACGGAGCCCCGACGCGCCGATGGGCTCGCCGTTCGCGATCAGGCCGCCGTCGGTGTTCACGGGCAGCGCGCCACCGATCTCGAGCTCCCCTTCGGCAACCAGGCGTTCCTGGTCGCCGTCGGCGCAGAAACCGTTCTCGGCGAGGTGGATCACCTCGGCGCCCGCGTCGGTGTCCTGGAGTTGGATCACGTCGACGTCTTCGGGCCCGATCCCCGCCATCTCGTACGCGGCGCGGGACGCGTCGACGGTCGGGCCGACCGTCTCTTCGATCGGGAGCCACGGGCTGTGCACCTCGAACGCGCCGAGCCGGCGCGTGCGCACAGTTGTTGCCTTGAGGTAGATCGGCTTGTCGGTGTACTTGTGCGCGTTCTCGGCGCGGCACAGGATGACCGCCGCGGCCCCTTCGTCGGGGCTGCAGAACATGTACTGGGTGAGCGGGTAATTGAGCATCGGCGATTCGAGGATTGCTTCCTCCGACATCGGCTTGCGGCGGAACGCGTTCGGGTTCAATGCGCCGTTCCGCAAATTCTTGGCCACGACCCGGGCGAGCGTCTCGTGTGAGATCCCGTGGTCGTGCATGTACTTGTTGATCTTCATGGCGAAGAACTTCGTGGTGAGGAACTGGCCGAGCTCGCCGTACCACGACGGGCACGCGTACAGGCGCGGGTCCGCGCTGAACGCGCCCGGGAGATGCTTGTCCATGCCGACCGCGATACCGAGGTCGTGGTCGCCGAGACGGATCGTGTTGGCCGCGAGGGTCAGCGCGCTCGCGGCCGTCGCGCAGCCGTTGTAGACGTCGGTGAACGGGATGCCGGTCAAACCGAGCAGCGCGACCACCGCGTCGGGGTTGTCGACTTCGTAGCTGCCGGCGAACGCGAACTGGATGTCACGCCACTCGACATTGGCATCGGCCAGCGCCCGGCGGATCGCGACCGCACCCATGTCGATCGCCGTCACACCGGGAAAGCGGCCGAACGGATGGAGTCCCACCCCGACAATGGCAACGTCGGTTCCCAAAATTGCCCCTTAGTCAGCCGGTCGGAACGCGAACGTCACGACCTCGTTGCCGTCGTCGTCGGTGCGGAACGGCACCAGCGTCAGCTCCATCTCCATGCCGAGGGTGAGCCGGTCGGGATCGGACTCGGTCAACCGCGTCTCCACCCTCACCTCGCCGGGAAGCTCGACGTAGCCGACGCCGAACGGCACGAAGTCGTTGCCGGTCGGCCCCGAATACGGCGGCGCCGGCGGGGGGAAGTCTTGTGTCGTCCACGCCCAGAGCCGACCGCGCCGGGCGAGCAGGTATTCGCTCATACCGGTCGACGCGCAGCGCGGACAGGAGTCCTGCGCGGGGAAGGTGACGATGCCGCACGCATCGCAACGGCTCCCGATCAGCTGCGGGTCGTCGCTCGGGAACGTGAAGATGCCTTCCGCGACCGGAACCTGCGTCATCACGTGCTCCATTCCTGGTCGGGCTCCCACCACGGATACGCAGCCGGGAGATCCTCGGGTGTCCGCATCGCGAAATCGGGTGCGCGGCGCTCCCGGAAGGCGGCCACGCCTTCGCGTGCATCGGGCGCGGCGGCGGCCGCGAGCAGCAGCGCGGAATCGACGCGGTGCGCCTCCGCGGGAGTCGCGACGGTGATCATCCGCCAGACGAGTTGGCGCGTGAGCGCGACCGAAACCGGCGCGGTGCCGGCGACCAGATCGCGCGCGTACTCCGTGGCCGCGGTCACGACGTCGTCGGCGAGGTGCTGTGCGAGGCCGTAGGCCAACGCGTCGTCGGCCGACACGCGTCGTCCCGACATCAGCCAGTCGAGCGCGATGGGCAGGCCGACGAGACGGGGAAGGAACCACGACGAGCAGGCTTCGGGCACGATGCCGAGGCGCGTGAACACGAAGCCGAACGACGCGCTGGGCGCGGCAAACCGCGCGTCCATCGCGAGCGTCATCGATGCGCCGACCCCGACCGCGGGACCGTTCACCGCGGCGATCACCGGCTTGGTGCAGTCGAAGATGCGCAGGGTGACGATTCCGCCGGGGTCGCGCCCCGAACGCCGGCCGCCCGAGAAGGTCCGCTCGCCGGAGCCGAGGTCGGCGCCGGCGCAGAACGCACGTCCGGAGCCCGTGACCACAACCGCGCGCGCGTCGGGATCCGCGTCGATCGCGTCGAACGCGGCGCAGAGCTCGCGTTGCATCGTGTTCGTGAAGGCATTCAGATGGTCGGGGCGGTGCAGCGTGATGCGAGCGATGCCGTCGGCGTCGGGGTGCTGGTAGAGGACCGTCTCGTTCGTTTCGCTCATGACGGGACCGAGCGCGCCCGCAGCTCGCGCTTTTCGACCTTGCCGGTCGCGTTCAGTGGGAGCGCGTCGAGGAACTCCACGGAGCGGGGCGCCTTGAAGTTCGCCATCTCCGCGCGTGCCCAGTCGACGATCTCGAGCGGCTCGATCGGGGGACCGGGCTCGAGCACGACGAACGCCTTGGCGACTTCGCCGAGGCGCGCGTCCGGAACGCCGATCACCGCGACCTGCGCGATACGCGGGTGCCGCAGCATCAGGTTCTCGATCTCCGCCGGGTACGCGTTGAACCCGCCGACGATGAACATGTCCTTGATGCGCCCGACGATCCGCAGGTAGCCGTCGGCGTCGATCGTGCCGAGGTCGCCCGTGTGCAGCCACCCGCCGGTGTCGATCGCGGACGCGGTCGCTTCCGGGTCGTCGAGGTAGCCGCGTGTCACGGTCTCGCCGCGCACCACGACCTCGCCGGGTTCGCCGTGCGCCGCCGGGTCACCCGATTCGGTGCCGATCCGGACCTCGAAACCGGGCCACGGGACACCAACGGTCGTTGCGATGTGCTCGAAGTCGTCGTCGGGCCGGCAGCCGGTGACCGTGCCCGCCTCGGTGAGCCCGTATCCGGTGAGGATGCGTTCGAAGGGGAGCTCTTCACGGACGCGCCGGATGAGCTCGACGGGGATGTCGGCCGCGCCCGTCACGCCGACGCGCAGACTGGAGATGTCGCGCCGCGAGCGGTCGGGGTGGTCGAGGAGCGAGTGATAGATCGTCGGCGGTCCCGGGAGCACCGTGATCCGTTCCCGCTCCACGAGCTCGAGCGCGACGCCCGCGTCGAACACGGCGAGCGGGTAGATCGTCGCGCCGCGCATGAGGCAGGCGAGGCACCCGGCCTTGTATCCGAAGATGTGGAAGAACGGATTCGCAATGAGGTAGCGGTCGCCCGGGCGCAGGTCGGCCCAGTCGCACCAGTCGAGATAGGCGCGCAGCGTCTGGCCGTGCGTCATCACGACGCCTTTCGGGCTCCCGGTCGTGCCCGACGTGAACACGACGTCGCTCGGATCGTCGGCGCCGATCGCGTCGACGCGCGCGTCGAGGCATACGCCCGACACTTCCGTTCCGGCCGAGAGGAAGTCGTCCCACGCGATCGACGCGCCTTCCGGCTCACCCGCGAGCAGGATCGTGTGCTCCAGTGCGGGCAGCGGCACTCCGGCGCCGGCCAGGAGGGCCGGGTAGTCGGTGTCGAGGAACCCCCGCACCGTGAACAGCGCCCGGGCGCCGCTCCGTCCGAGCACGAACGACGCCTCCGCGCCCCGGAACCGGGTGTTGATCGGCACGAGCACGCCGCCCGCGGTCGTCACGCCGAGCGCGGCGACGATCCACTCGAGGGAGTTCGGCGCCCATACGGCGACGCGGTCGCCGCGCTCGATGCCGTACGCCATCAACGAGCGCGCGGCATCCGCGACCATGCCTTGGAGCGCCGCGAAGGTGACGCGCCGCGTACCGTCGACCACCGCCTCGGCGTCGCCGCGACGGCGCGCGACATCGCGGACCATGGCGGGAATCGTCGGCCAAGTGACCTCGCTGCGCACCTGCGTCCCCCGTCACGTTTGTGAGAACGGCCCTAACGTACTGCGAGAGTCTGCTTTCAACAACTGGATACGGCGTTTCCGCCGGCGAGGGTGAGGGCCCTACCGCGGAACGTCGCCTTCGAGGCTGATGCGGTGCATGCGCCGGGTGTGACCGTGGTAGTCGTTGATCGGGTTGTGCATCGCGCACCGGTTGTCCCACAGCGCGATCGAGCCGACGCGCCAGCGGAACCGGCACGTGAGCTCCGGCCGGATCGAGTGTTCGAACAGGAACCGCAGCAGCGGCCGGCTCTCGTCTTCGGTCATCTCGACGAATCGCTGCGTGTGCGCGACGTTCACGTAGAGGGCTTTGCGCCCGGTCTCGGGGTGCGTCCGCACGACGGGATGCTCGGCGACGTATTCGCGTTCGCCGCCGGTGCCGCTGTCGCGGATCCGGTCTTCGCGCGTCTTGGAGACGTCGGCCAACGCCGAGCTGTTCACCGACCGCAGGCCTTCGAGCAGGCGCTGCATCCCCGGTGAGAGCGATTCGTACGCGGCGTACATGTTCGCCCACATCGTGTCGCCGCCGAACGGGGGCACTTCGCGCGCGATCAACATGGTGGCCATCGGCGGGCGCTCGAGGTACACGGTGTCGCTGTGCCAGATGCCGCCGAAGTTGACGGTCTCGTGCGGCAGCTTCGTGACCGAGATGATCTCGGGAAAGCCGTCGATCCCTTGCACGAACGGGTACTCGACCGGGTTGCCGATGCGCCGGGCGAGGGCGAGGAACTGGTCGGGTTCGAGGACCTGGTCGCGGAAGAACACGACGAGGTGCTCGAGCCACGCGCGGCGGATCTCGGCGACCGTCTCGTCGGCCAGGTCGGTGGTCAGGTCGACTCCGCCGATCTCGGCGCCGAGCGCGCCCGCGATCGGCGACACTTCGATCGCGCGATAGGCGTCGGTCATGATTGTCCTCGAGCGTCTCGTTGCCGGGCGCCGGCGTGCAACTGCCGGCGCAGGTCTACCTTGCGCACCTTCCCCGTCGGGGTGCGCGGGAAGTCGTCGACGATGTGCAGCTCCTCGGGCCACTTCTGGCGGGCCAGGCCGATACGCCCGAGCTCGTCGGTGATGTCGCGCAGGTCGATCGACGACGCTTCGGGCGCGAGCCGGACCACCGCGCACGCGTGCTCGCCGAGCCGCTCGTCGGGCGCGGCCACCACCGCGACTTCGGCGACCTGCGGGAGCGCGGCGATGGCTTCCTCGATCTCGGCGGCCGAGATGTTCTCGCCGCCGCGAATGATGATGTCCTTCACGCGGTCGGTGATCGTGAGGAAGCCGTCGGCGTCGATCACGCCCATGTCGCCGCTGCGGTACCAGCCGTCGGCGTCGAACGCGTCGGCGGTGAGCGCGGGGTCGGTGTAGCCGACGCACAGGTCGGGCCCACGGGACCAGATCTCGCCGGCCTCGCCCGCAGCGACGCGCCGGCCTTCGTCGTCGAGCAGCCGGATCTCGACGCCGGTCATCGCGGGGCCGTCGGTGCCGTGCCGCTTCTCGGGCGGATCGTCGAAGGAGCAGCCCGTCACCGAGGGATGTTCGGTCGATCCGTACGCGCGCACGAGACAGATGCCGTGCGCGGCCGCCCGCTGCGCGAGCGCGACGGGCACGGGCGCGCCGCCCAAGCCGACCCGGCGGATCTGCCGAGCGTGCTGCGGAGTGAACGCCGGATGGTCGAGGATGCTCGAGAGGAACACCGACGCCCCGGTGCCGGCCCCGACGCCGGCACCGAGCATCACGTCGAGGACGCGCGCGGGATCCCACCGGTCGACCAGATGGATGTCCTGGCCCATCGTCATCGGAGCCAGGAGCGCGCCGAGCATGCCGGTCGCGTGCGTCACGGGCGAGCCCATGAGGTTCGGCGCCCCCGGCGTGATCCACGACCGTATGTGCGCCGTCTCGGCGAGCAGCGTGCGGTGGGTGTGCATCACGCCCTTGGGATCGCTCGTGGTGCCGGAGGTGTACGCGAGCACGCACACGTCGTCGCAATCTGCCGTCGCGACCTGCGCGCCGGGCTCGGCTTCGTTCACAACGCGCCATCCGACGCGGCGAACGCGAGAACCGGGCGAGACGTCACCTGGTCCCACGACAACGTGCAGGTCCAGATCGTGCAGCTCGTCGGGCCGGGCGCCGTCGACGATGTCGAGATAGTCGACGTGACCGAAGCGGTCGGCCGAGATGTAGGCGCGCGCCCCGCTCTGGTCGAGGATGAAGCGCACCTCCTTGGAGCCGTAGATGTGCACGATCGGCACGAGGACGTATCCGCCCATCGCGAGCCCGTAGAACGCGACGACCGCTTCTTGCCAGTTCGGCAGTTGGAACGCGACGACCGCGCCCGGCTCGAGGCCGGCGCCGGCGAGCGCGTTGACCAACCGCTGCGCGTCGGAACGGATCTCGGCATAGGTGCCGTGCCAGGGACGCGCTTCCGACCAGATGTGCACGCCGGCGTCGGGCGCCGCGCGCAGACGATCGTCGACGAGCGATCCGAGCGTCGCGTCGGTCCACCAACCCTGCGCGAGATATCGCTCCCTGAGCGCCGTCGGCACTGGCCGCACCGGCCACCTCGGGTTGTCGGCAGTGGTCACCCGCAACCCCCATCACGAATGGAGAATCAGACTAACAACTTT
Source organism: uncultured Burkholderiales bacterium (assembly GCA_964558245.1). Classification (GTDB taxonomy): domain Bacteria; phylum Actinomycetota; class Acidimicrobiia; order IMCC26256; family PALSA-610; genus JBBQER01. The sequence continues at coordinate 10,100 of CAZLEC010000043.1, forward strand.
CGAGAGTACGATTATCATGCGAGTGCCCGCCGAGCCAGGGAAGCCCCGAGCCAGGGGAGCGCGATGCTGCCCGACCACGAATACCACCCGCTGGCCGTCGCCGCCGTCGTCGATGAGACCGCCGACACCCGCTCGTTCGTGCTCGAGATCCCGCCGGCGCTCGAGCGGACCTTCGCGTACGCGGCCGGGCAGTTCTGCACGTTCCGGGCGATGATCGCCGGCGAGCCCGTCGTGCGGTGCTACTCCATGTCGAGCTCGCCGGAGACCGGCGACCCCCTCACCACCACGGTCAAACGCGTCGCCGGCGGCCATATGTCGAACTGGATGAACGACACGCTCGCGCCGGGAGCCACGATCGAGGTCATGCGCCCCACGGGCCTGTTCGTGCTGCGAGCGAGCGCGGCGCCGATCGTGGCGTTCGCGGGCGGCAGCGGCATCACTCCCGTGATGTCGATCATCAAGACCGCGCTCGCGACGACAACCCGCCCCGTCCTGCTCGTCTACGCGAACCGATCCCGCGACTCGGTGATCTTCGAGCACGACCTCACGCGGTTGCAGTCGAGATTCGGTGACCGGCTCACGGTGCATCACCACGTCGACGCGGAGCTCGGCTTCCTCGACGCGGCTCGGTGCGCGGCGTTGGCCGGCGACGCTCGGCACGCCGACTTCTACATCTGCGGACCCGGCCCGTACATGGACACCGTCGAGGCCGGGCTGTCGATGCTCGGCGTCGAGCCGGGCCGGCTCTTCGTCGAGCGATTCGTCGTTCCCGAGATCACGCCGGCCGTCCCGAACGATCTCGCACCCGAATCGATCGTGATCCGGCTCGATCGCCGGAAGCACACCGTGCGGTATCACGCGGGCGACACCGTGCTCGAGACCGCACGACGGGGCGGCCTGCGCCCGCCGTTCTCGTGCGAGGCGGGCAACTGCGCGACGTGCATGGCCCATCTCGACAAGGGATCGGTCGCGATGCGCGTGAACAACGCGTTGTCGGACGACGAGATCGGCGACGGTTGGGTGCTCACGTGCCAGTCGATCCCGACGAGCGCCGAGTTGGTCGTCGACTACGACGCGTAGACGCAGGCGCAGATCCGGAGGCCCGGACGGCGGAGCGAGTCGCGCGGGCGATCGAGGGCCGCAGGTCGCAGCCGCATGGATGGCCAGGCGCAGATCCGGAGGCCCGGACGGCGGAGCGAGTCGCGCGGGCGATCGAGGGCCGCAGGTCGCAGCCGCATGGATGCGGCTTCAGAGCTCGGGGCACAACGACGAGAGGAACGCGAGCGTCCGGTCACGCGACTCGATGCGAGCGTCGCGATTCGGCCCGAGCGGCAGGACGCGAACTGCGAGGTCGGTCACACCGGCATCCCGGAAGCTGCGCAAGCGATCGACGACCGCGGACTCGTCGCCGGCCGCGCACAGGTCGCCGACGTCGGTCGCGTCGCCGTGCTCGAGGAGGCGCTGGTAGTTCGGCGAGAACTCGGCGTGTCCGAGCGCCTGGTTCGCCCACGCACGCGCGGCGTCGACCTCGTCGTTGGGGCACAGCACGACGGGGACGCCCGCGACGACGCGCGGTGCGGGTCTTCCGGCCGACGCCGCCGCGCCGGAGATGCGGGGGAGCACGTGATCGCCGATCGCCCGTTCGTCGGCCATCCAGAGAATGGTTCCCGACGCGAGCTCGCCGGCGAGGCGCAGCATCACCGGTGCGAGTGCGGCGAGGAGGATCGGCGTGGGGCGGATGTCGGTGATGTCGAGCGGGTTGTGCACGCGGTACTCGTCGTTCTCGACGTCGACGGGCCCGGGCCCTACGAAGGCGACGTTCAAGACTTCGAGATAGTTGCGCACGAGGTGCGCCGGCCGTTCGTACGGAAGGCCGAGCATGTCGGTGACGATCCAGTGGTGCGACGGCCCGAGGCCGAGCGTGAGCCGGCCTTCGCACACCGCCTGGGTCGACAGCGCCTGTTGCGCCATCGCCACCGGGTGGCGGCTCTGCACGGGCACGACTGCGGTGCCGAGCTCGATCCGCGTGGTGGCGACGCCCATCAGCGCGATCGCGGTCAGCGCGTCGAAGTCGTTCGGCACCTGGGGCACCCAGATCGAAGCGAAGCCCGCGTGCTCGGCCGCCTCGGCGTCGGCGACGAGCCGCCCGACCTTGTCCTGGTAGCGACCTTTCTCGGGGCCGATCATCAGGCCGATCCGCACCCTGGTCCCCTTCCGACGAGTGGCGTCCCGGCGACCCTAACGGAGGTCCGGCGAAAGTGGCAATGACATTCTCGTTTTTCGAGAGCATGCTTGCGCACAATTCGCGTATGAACCATACTCATCGTGATCTGTGCCCGGGTCCGGAGGTCGGCATGCAGCGCGTCGCAGTGATCACTGGTGGGGCGTCGGGTATGGGCCTGGCCGTGGCGGAGCGCCTCGCGTCGCAGGGGCGCAAGGTCGCGGTGCTCGACCTCGACGGCGACGCCGCGACGGCGGCGGCCGATGACATCAGGCAGAAGGGCGAGGTCGCGATCGGGATCGCGGTCGACGTCAGCGACCGCCCGGGCGTCGATGCCGCGATGGCGAAGGTGCGGGCCGAGCTCGGGCCGATCGAGATCATCGTCACGAGCGCCGGCTTCGACCGGTTCGAGTCCTTTACCGACATCACGCCCGAGGCGTGGACCCGGATGATCGAGGTCAATCTCACCGGCACGTTCCACTGCATCCAGTCCGCGATCCCCGACATGATCGCGGCGGGCTGGGGTCGGATCGTGACCATCTCGTCGTCGAGCGCACAGTCGGGGGCCAACCGTATGGCGCACTACGTCGCGTCGAAGGGTGGCGTCGTCGGGCTCACGAAGGCGTTGGCGGTCGAGTACGCGCCCAACGGCATCACGGTCAACACCATCCCACCCGGTTTCATCGACACGCCGATGGCGCGCGCAGCCGCGGCGCGCGGCGACATGCCGCCCATCGACGCGGTCGCGGCGCGAACGCCGGTGCGGCGCGCCGGAACACCGGAAGACATCGCCGCCGCGTGCGCGTTCCTTTGCTCCGACGACGCGGGCTACATCACGGGTCAGCTGATCGGTGTCAACGGCGGCTGGTACCTGTGAGCGAGGCTGCGGCGCCTCGCCTCGCGCCCATCCCTCCCGGTGAGTGGACCGAAGACGCCCGCGCCGCGCTGGCCAACGCGTATCCCGACGATGTCGTGGCGAGGTTGTTGTCGACCGAGCCCGGCTCGCAGCCGATGCCGAACGCCCTCGCGACGATGATGCACCATCCCGCGCTCGCGGGCCCGTTCCTCGTCTACAACAACGTGCTGCTGCAACGGCCCGCGCTCGCTCCGCGCCAGCGCGAGCTCATGGTTCTGCGCGTCGCCTGGCGCACCCGATCCCGCTACGAATGGGTTCAGCACCTGCGCCTGGCCCCGAGAGTCGCCATCACATCCGACGAGATCGCCGCCGTCGCCGAGGGGCCCGGCGCGCTCTCGTGGTCGCCGCTCGAGGCCGACCTCCTCGCCGCGACCGACCAGCTCATCGACGGCTATCGCGTCGAGGACGACACCTGGAAGCGTTTGGCGGCACACCTCGACGAGCGCCAGCTCGTGGAGCTCGTGTTCACCGTCGGCACCTACACCGCGTTGGCGATGGCCTTCAAGAGCTTCGGTCTCCAGCTCGATCCGGATCTGCAGGAGATCGCGACCACATCACGTCCCGAGTTCGAGGAGTAAGCAATGAAGCCTGTCGAGAAGCCGGCCGAGGGTAGCTGGACTGCGCACTACCCCGACCTCGGCACCGAACCCGTCTCGTACGAGGATTCCATCTCGCCGGAGTGGCACGAGCTGGAGCGCGAAGC
>CAZLEC010000044.1:0-13915 GCA_964558245.1 uncultured Burkholderiales bacterium
TCGAACGGCGCGTCGTCGAGGCGTATTGGATCGGGAACGAGCTCCTCGAGCATGTGCCGATCGCGCTCCTGGCGACGTCACTCGAAACGCGGTTTCGCGGCCCGGCCGGGCGAGACTGGTCGCGACTCTCGGAGGTCATCCCCGCCGCGCCACTCCCGCAGCACGGATTCCATGTCTTCGCCGTCTATCCGTGGGTCGGCCTCCTACGCGGCTCCGACGGTGGTGAGCCCCTCCATGTACTCGACCGGTGCCGGATCCGTTGGGGCCGCGTGCTGGAGATGTTCGGCGACCGCGCGACGATCCGTAGTCGGCCCCTGGTGTGGGACGGCCGCAAGCTCGCGCTCGGACGACCGACGATCGAGACCGCGGTGACTGCCCGCGACGGCTACGGGCTCACCGGGCCATTGCAGCCGGGCGACGCCGTCGCGCTGCACTGGGAATGGGTATGCGACCGGCTCTCGCTCCGACAACTCACGGCGTTGCGGACCGTCACCGCGTCTCACCTCGATCTCGTGAACCGCCGCCTTTCGCACTCACCGCCCCAGGCTGTGCTCGCGTAAGCTCGGAGAGGGTGCCTTGGCGCAGCAAGTCGCGCAGCTCTTCGGGGCTGTACTTGCTGGGCTGTGTGGTGTGCAGGAAGTCCGTGAGGATCTCGGCGAAGCGGGTGGGCTGTTCCACGTGGGGGAAGTGGCCGACCCCTTCCATGATCTCGAGGCGGCTGTTGGGGATGGCCTCGTGTGCTTTGTAGGCGTGGACGACCGGGATCATCTTGTCTTGGTCGCCCCACACGATGAGCGTGGGCGTGCGGGCGGCGAGGTAAAGGCGGTCGATGGCGCTTACTGCTTGGCCGCCCGGGTCGATGACCGCTCGCATGGTGCGGACAAAGGCCTGGCGGTTGTCCGCCTCGGTCAACGACGTGTACGAGCGCCACATCTCCGCGGCTCGGGCGTTACGGATTCCTCGGTCGCCAAGGAATCTGGCGAGGGAGTTTCCCCAGTCACGCACAAGGCTCGGGAACAAGACCGGCATCACGTACTCCGCCGCCGGCAACGTGACGAGGCGGAGCATCCAGTTCACCTCGCGGCCCAGGCCACCGGCATCGACGAGCACCAAGCGCTCGCACATCTCGGGGAACTGGTAGGCGAACTGCATCGCGACGCCGCCCCCGAAGGACTGCCCGACCACCGTGGCGCGCTCGATTCCGAGTAGCTGCAAGAAGTCGCGCATGGCGCTGGCGTGGTTGCCGAGCGAGTAGTCGCCGGGAGGCTTCGCGGATTGGCCGTGGCCGAGGAAATCCGGGGCGAGCACCGTGAAGTCACGCTGCAAGAGATGCATGGCGGGGATCCACGTGCGGGAACTGCCGGCGATCCCGTGGAGCAACAACAGCACCGGGCCGTTGCCTCCGCGCCGGTAGCCGAAGCGTTGGCCGTGAATAGAGATTTGCTCGACGGGAAACTCCTCCGACGCGGACCGCCTTCGGTCGCCCGAATCCTCCGACGCCAACCCAGCAATCACCGAAGCCTTCATTGGCTCCACCTCTTCCGTCGGCCGCGGTACCGAAGCGAACCCCTGATCACCTTCATTTAACGACGACCCAGGCACAACGTGAAGAGGCGAACGTCACAAGCACTGGCACCGCACGGTCTGAATCAAACTGCAAGAGCTATCCGTTCTTCCCCAACTCACTGGTCACCTGCCGCGGCACCGGCTACCGCTTCCCTCGGTCCGGGGCGGTACCGACGGGCCGGCGTCCGCCTCGATCGAGGTCGGCCTGCCGTTACAAGGTCACCCCGCGAGGTGTGAATACGTGCCACGATGGTGGCTGCGCGTAATGCTCGGGGGGGCGCATGCAGCGAACGGCTTCGGATCTGCTCCGGCGTTTGGTCGGCGATGCTGTGCCCGCGGCGGTCGTCCGTTCTGATGGACGGGTCGGGCCCGCGGTGCCGTTGGGTCGCCGGATCCGGCTTCCGGGGCGGGGCACCACGTTCGTCCGTGAGATCGCTGGGCCGCCTGGCGCGCCGACCCTGGTCCTGCTCCATGGGTTCATGGCCAGCGGCGGACTGAATTGGTTCCGCACCTTCGACGCGCTCAGCCGCGAGTTCCACGTTGTGGCGCCCGACCTACGCGGCCATGCGCGTGGGATCCGTTCCCTTCGACACATGCGCCTTGCCGACTGTGCCGACGACGTCGCTGCGCTCGTCGACGAACTCGGTGTGAGCAAAGTGATCGCGGCCGGCTACTCGATGGGCGGTCCCGTCGCGCAGCTGTTGTGGCGCCGTCACCCGGACAAGGTCGCGGGCCTCGTGCTGTGCGCAACCGCACCCGCCTTCTCGGCCGAAAGCCGACACGTGGCGGACACCGCCCTCGCGACACTCGCCGCACTCACCCGCGTCGCGGGCCCGTTCGCGGCTGTCCCGGCCGCGGGTGCGCAACTGTTGCGCCGTGTGCGCGCGGACCGGCCCGCCGGCTTCCTCGAATGGGCCGCAGCAGAAATGCGCCGCCACGACCTGCGCATGCTTACCGAAGCTGCCCGGAGTATCACTCGCTTCGACTCCCGCACCTGGATCAGCAGCATCGACGTCCCGACTGCGGTGCTTCGCACGAACCGCGATCGCCTCGTCAACCCGGCACACCAGACAAGCTTCGTCACCGAGATCCCAGGCGCCCGGCTCGTCGAACACGACGACGGCCACATCGCCTGCGCACGGGCGACCTTCACCGCACCAATGCTCAACGCCTGCCGCGACGTCGCTGGGCGAGCCAACACCTGACCCGAACACCCCGCCAGCCCGACACAACCGTGCGCACCATTCTGCGCGCGTATCGGCCGCGGCTTCGCTCGCGGATGCGGGCATCGGTGTGCTGCTGCCGTCGTGGTGGGCTCAGAAGCGTCGGCTGGGCTTGCGCGTGAAGGCCGCGTCTCGCCGCGGCGCGACGGTTGCGGGCGGTGTCGGTATGGACGCGCTCGTCTCGTTCGAGTGGAAGGCGGCGCTGGGTGATCACCTTGACGCGAGCCGAGCTCCGCCAGTTGGAGGCCGCGGCCGAGGCCAAGCATTCGCTCGTGCGGGAGGGGCGAGTGGGTGGAGCTGCACTCGGAGGATCTCGAGGCGGTCCGCGCGCATCTCGGCAGGGGTGGGGAGGCTTGAGGACCAGGCGACAGATCGTGCGTACCGCATCGGTCAGCGGTGCACGGTGTTCGTGCACAAGCTGGTGTGCGCGGGAACGGTCGAGGAACGTATCGACGCGATGATCTCGGCGAAGCGCGCGCTCGCCGAACAGGTCGTCGGGACTGGTGAGGGTTGGATCATCGAGATGTCCACGAAGGAGCTGCGCGAGGTCATTGCGCTGCGGGCCGACGCGGTGGAGGACTGATGGCCCCTCGACGTCGGGACGATCGCTGGCACCGTTACCCGGAATCGGTGCCGCTTCCCGCCGACGGCGGACTCGCGACCTCCAAACAGCGCGGGGCGATAGCGGCGTCTTGGTGGTCGCGACGGTTCGTCGACGTGCTCGAGTCGTACGGCCTGGGGTCGCGGATGCAGCGCGGTCGCCGGTATGCGCGCGCCGGGCAGGTCTTGTCGTTCGACGTGCAGGCGGGAATGGTTGTGGCTCGAGTGCAGGGATCTCGCCGGACGCCTTACGTCGTCACGGTCGCCGCGGCGCAGCCGACGGGCGACCAGTGGGCGAGTGTCGACGCTGCTCTCGCGTCGCGAGTGGGGTTCGTGGCCCGTCTGCTCGCCGGCGAGGTGCCGGCGGACCTCGAAGACGTGTTCCGTGGCGCGTCGGTCGACCTGTTTCCGGCTTCTTGGTCGACGCTCGATGCGCGCTGTAGTTGTCCCGATTGGGAGAACCCGTGTAAGCACATCGCGGCCGTGTTGTACCTGTTCGCCGATCGACTCGACGACGACCCATGGTTACTGCTCGCCTGGCGAGGACGCAGCCGCGACCAACTCCTCGACCCGATGCGTGCTCGCGGTGGCGGTGCCGCAACGAGCGGGTCGACGGTCGCGCCGTGGTGGCCGTTCGCAGATGGCGCGCGACTGCCCGCCGGCCTCACCGATGACCGAGACGTCGCGCTCATCGAGCCGCCCGACCCGCCCGACGCGGTGCTGTGGCGCCTCGCCGTGCTCGACGTAGACGTGCGCGGCGAGCAGGTTCACGGTCTCGTGTCGGCCGCGTACGAGGCCGCGTACGAGGCCGCGTGCGGCGCGGCGGTCGACGCCGGCGAGTGAGGCAGCGGCCCGCGGGATGTAGACGAAATCGTCTACAATCTTGTAGACTTGGTTCGTGAGTACGACGATACGAGTCAGCCAGCGGACTCGGGACCGATTCGCGAAGCTGGCTGACGCCACCGGTCGGCCGATGACGCAGCTCGTGGACGAGGCAGTCGACGCGCTCGAGCGTCGGGTCTTCTTCGACCAGCTGTCGGTCGGGTTCGACGCATTGCGCGACGACGCGGAAGCCTGGTCGGAGGTCGAGGCGGAGCGCCGCGCGGAAAGCGGCGTGCTGCGCGATCGGTCAGCTTGAGCGCGCGTCGCGAATCGAGAGTCGTAAACGCGAGCGCGCATCGGGGCGACATCTGGCTCATGGACTTCGGCGAGCCAGTCGGGCGCGAACAGTCAGGGCGACGTCCCGCCGTCGTCGTGTCGGCCGATCCGCTCAACGAGAGTCGCGCCGGTGTAGTTATCGTGGTTCCTTGCACGACGACCCGGCGGGGACTGCCGTCGCACATCGAGATCGAGCCGGGCCGATCAGGACTCGACGATGTGATCTACGCGAAGTGCGAGGACGTCAAGTCGGTCTCGGAGCAACGCCTTGTCACGCGGCTGGGTTCCGTTGTCGACGAAACACTATTCGCGATTGCGCGGGCGCTCAGGTTCCTCCTCGACCTCTGATCTTGATCCGTCGCTCGCGACTGCTCGTGCGATACGTTCGACGTCGGGTGTTGCGACTCAGCAAGCCGTCGTGGCAGGGAGTTCATCGCGCGTTTATCGCGCGGTCGTTGTCGTTCGCGCTGTTCGTTGACATCCGGAATTCGTATCTGACCTGCTGTGACGGTTCGTAGTTGTCCGCTGCGAAACGTCAACTTTCGCCTTACAAGCAGGAGGTCGTGGGTTGGAGCCCCGCAGCGCCCACTGCATAAGTGCTGGTCAGGTGGCATTCTTGGTCGTCCGGGGTTTCTCCGGCCTGCCAAGAATTCCGTTGCCTCTCGGTCGTGGGATCGACGGAACGGCGCCGGACAGAACAACTAGAGCGGGGATCTACCAGCGCGGTCGCGGTGGTTCGACGTTGTCGTGAGTACAGGCCGCGGTGAAGCGGTCGCGCAACGGCCGGCGGTCAGAAACTGTTCGCGGGACGATCCGCGACGCGCGCCGTGCAAGAGCGAGCCCTCAGCGTCAACGGAACTCTCGCGGCCGGCGCGGTCGCGGCATCTCAGCGAGGCACTTCGTCGCATTGACCGGATGGTGCCTCGACTCGTCCGTGCAGCGTTGCCGGAATGCGCGCTCAGGCGAGTTGTGGTCGTGTCGTATCCGTGGGTTGTGGCGTCCGTCGTCTGGATGGGTGGAGTCGCTCGGTGAGGATCGGAGCTCGTTGGGGCCGCGCGAAGTGGAAGCCTTGCGCGACCTCGCAGCCGAGGCCGGTGAGCAGCTCGACCTGAGTTTCGGTCTCGACACCCTCGACGACGACGTCAAGAGTGAGCGCGTTGGCTATCGCCATGATTGATCTCAGGAGGGCGACCGCCTGAGGGTCGATGCCGAGGGGTGTGACGAAGCTTCGGTCGATTTTGAGAATGTCTATTGGAAATTCGCGGAGGTAAGCAAGTGACGAGTAGCCGGTGCCGAAGTCGTCGATGGCAATTCGAACACCGAGTCGCTTGAGCTCTTCGAGCCGCTTACGAACGAAGGGAATATCGCTGAGCAACAGCCGTTCGGTGATCTCGAGCACGAGCAGTTCACCGGAAAGGCCGCTGGTCGTGAGAACATCTCGAACCCGCGCGACAAAGTCGCTTGCGAGCATTTCCGGCGCGGATACGTTGACCGCCATCGTGAGCGCCTTCATCGGATCCTCGGGCTGCCATTCGGCACCTTGATGACATGCCTCGGTGAGAATCCATTCGCCGAGAGCGATGATCACGCCGATTTCTTCGGACGCGTTGAGGAACTGGTCGGGGGCGAGCAGTCCGCGGCGCGGGTGGTTCCAGCGCAGAAGTGCTTCGGTCCCGATGATCGCGCCGGTCTGGAGGTGCACTACCGGCTGGTAGTAGAGCTCGAATTCGTCACGTTCGAGCGCCTTCCGGAGCTCGGTCTCGAGTTCCAGGCGCGCCGCTCTTCGCTCTTGCATGTCTCGCTCGAACAACGCGAGCCGGTTGCGACCGCCGGCCTTTGCTTCGTACATCGCGAGATCTGCATCCCGTAGGACTTCTTGGGCGTTGACGGAACCGTGGAGGCCGGCGACACCGACGCTGACAGTGACCGCGGCGCGAACCCGCGCGAGCTCAAACGGTTGGGCCATCGTTTGTACGAGCCGGGCAGCGGTCTGAGTGGCTTCGTAGAGATCGGCACCTTGGAGCAGCACCGCGAACTCGTCTCCGCCGAGGCGCGCGCACGTATCGCTCGGGCGGACCGCCGTTTGAATGCGGCGTGCGGCTGCGATGAGGAGCTCATCACCCGTAGCATGACCGAACATATCGTTGACGTTCTTGAACCCGTCGAGGTCCATGACGATCAGAGACGACTCGCGCACGACCTGCGTGTCGAGCGAACGGCTGATCTGATCCGACAGGAACAATCGGCTCGCCAGGCCGGTCAACCCGTCCATGTTCGCGCGATCGATCAGCTCGTCTGCCTGCGCACGGTCGCGGGCAGCGCGAGTAGCCAGCACTCCGCCAATCAAGAGCCAAATGATCAGCGTGGTCCCGAGCCGAACCGATTCCGCCGCGGCGACCTGAGACTGACAGAGGAGCCACGCGGGAACGGCGATTACGGCCAATGCCGGCAACAATGCGCGTGTCTGGGTCATACCGACATACACGAACGCGAGCGTGAGAAAGCCCGTGTAGTTCGACGCGAGGCCGTTCGTCGCGAGGCCGAGAGCGATCACCGCCGCGACCAACAGCAGCGGGAACGCCATTTCGCACTGTGTGGTGAGACGCCGCCACGGCATGCAGAGGAGTCCGACATCGGCGATCGTCGCCGAACCGGCGACGATCAGCGCCGGCGCCACCGTGCCGCCTTGGGTCTCGACTACCCCCGACGTACTGGCAACCACAACCGCGAACGCGGCGACCAAGCCCATTCCGAGGAGCACGTCCCTGCGTACCGGCAATCTTCGCGCTTCGGACATCGCGCGTGCTCGCATATCGCGGCTATCGTCCCCGGCCCGAAAGAACTTGATGAGACAACAGTGGCGCTGGCGAGATTCGGCTCTGGTCCCGCTCGGGGACGGGTGTTGGCCGGTACGCGTGGCGCGAACGGTCTGCTGGTCGCCGGACCTACGCGACGACGATGTGGTTTCGTCCGCTCGTCTTCGCGCGGTAGGCCGCGGCGTCGGCATCCTTCAGCAGCAGGTCGGGGAGGGGCTGGCCGGTGTCGAGCGCGATGCCGATGCTGATGCCGATCTCGGCGAGTCCGGGGCCGACCCGGAACGGGGCCTCGAGGGCTACGTGAATGCGATTTGCGATATGACTCGCGTCGGCCTCGCACTGAACCGACGGGCAGAGAACAACGAACTCGTCGCCGCCCCAACGAGCGACGACATCGCAAGAGCGCGCAGCGGTGCATAGCCGTTGGGCTACGTGAACGAGCACTTCGTCGCCTGCGTCGTGGCCGAGGGTGTCGTTCACGTGTTTGAAGCCGTCGAGATCGCCGAACAGGATGGCCATTGGCGCCGAGCTGATGCGGTCGCTCCACGCGAGGTCAATGTGTTCGCGTAGGCCGGCGCGGTTGAGCAAGCCGGTCAGCGGGTCGTGGAGCGCATCGTGCGTCAACGCCAATTCGCGCCTTTTGCGGTCAGTGATGTCTTCCAGCTGGCCGAGAAACTGCGCGGCCTCGCCGTCCGCATCGCGAACGAGCGAAAAGTGAAGGCGCGCCCAAACCGAGCGACCGTCCGGGTGTTCATACTGCTGCTCGGTTGTGAAGGATTCGATCTCACCGCGCACCAGGCGCCCGGCTGCGAGTATCTCTTCGGTTAGATCCTTGCCTTTCGAGAAGTCGGCGATGCTCATCTCGAGAAGCCGAGCTTCCGTCTCTCCGAGTGTGTCCGCGAGTGCGCGGTTGACCCAGGTGAACCGCCCATCGAGATTCGTAAACGCAATGCCGAGCGGCGATGTTGCGAACGCGCTGCGGAAGCGGCTCTGCGCTTCCGACACCGCGATGTCTGCTCGCCGGCGTTCACTCACGTCGCGGGCATTCACGATGACGGCATTGAGGCCGAGCTCGGCGGGGAGCTCCCGTGCCGTTGCCTCCAGCCACAGCCAGCTGCCATCGCGGCGACGTTGCCGGTACTGGACCGGCCGCGCGTCGCTGCCGCCCGCGAGCTGCGCGCGCAGCCCTTCGGTAAGCGCGTCGACATCGTCCGGATGAAGGTTGTCGAGGCCCGAGGTTCCGATCAGCTCTTGCGCGCTGAAGCCGAGCAGGCGCTCGCAGTTCGGTGAGATGTAGTGAACCGTACCGTTGCTATCAACAACCGTGACGATGTCGGACTGATGTTGGAGCAACGTGCGAGACCAGGAGTCGCTCCTATCGAGCGCTTGCTGAATCTCTACCTGCGGCGAGACGTCGGTCATCGTGGCGAGTACGTATGGCTCGCCCGGCCCGTCGTCGACGAGCACCGAGTCGAACTGCACCCACACCCGTGTGCCGTCGCGTCGCTGCAACTGAATCGGAGTCGGCCGGGTCGCGGCCGTGCGATCGGTTTCGATCCGAACGACGCTCTCGGCGACGACTTGCTCGACCTCTTCGGGGCACACGAAGGCCGCGGAATCTGTGCCTACCAGCTCGTCCGGGTCGATTCCTACAATCTCGCCGTAGGCCGCGTTGCACGCGAGCAGCTTCCCGTCGAAGCCGATCGCAGCGATGGCTGCGGGCGCACGCCAAAAGGCCGAGCGGAAGCCGCGTTGCGCGGCCGCGTCACCGGATCCGGAAGGCACCTCTCTCTCATCGGTCGCGAACGGCCCGCACCTGACCGAAGTTTGCCGGTTAGGCAGCGCAGAAGAAGGCCGAATCACCGATTCCGTGAAATGTCCCCTCCTTTGAACCTGCTCTCGAGGTGCCAGACGAGCGGCGTGGCAACCTCGAAGACCGCCAGGGTCAGCTGTACCCGGCCAGGACGTTGGTGACGGGTCGTTGACGTAAAGCGAAGACCTCCGCAAGCAGGAGCTCGCCTGTGTATTCAATCCGGGGATCGCGCCGGATTCTCCGTGCGAGTGCCCGGCGCTGCCAGTCGGTAGAGCACCTTGCGCCCTTTGCGTCCGACGTCGAGTGTGCCGTCGTTGACGAGTGCCGTGAGGTCGGCATAGGCCGTCGCCGTTCTCCCGCCGACCTCGGCGCGCAAACGACCGGCGCTCACCTCGCCCATCTCGGTCACGACCGCAAGAATCCGCTGCCGACGAATCTCGGCTGCTGCTCCCGCGCCTTCCCGGCCTTGTCGCTGCTCGTCCCCCATCTTGCGAGTATGAGCAGCGCACCACGACGCGTCGATACCACCTACGTACCAGGTGGAGTAGTCCAAGATGACCTCGACGCCGGGCGCCGCCGTCCGACGCGACGATCACCGACCACACCCTGCGTTTGTTGGGTCGCTCCCGGTTGACGGCGAACGCTCCGCCGAGCAGGGGCGGCGGGTCGTGACGTATCAGGGCCCGGTCATCTGTCAGTTCAGCATCCTGGCTCTCGCCCTGCGGTGTAGGTGAACGGTGTGCCGTTGGTGGACCAGTGGAAGTGAGTTGTTCCCTTCGAGGTGTTTTGGAGCGTGACGCCCAACGCCAGCATGAGGAAGTGATAGGTCTTTCCGCCACCGAGGGCCGTGAACTGTCCGCTCGAGACCGTGCTCTTGGCTTGCGAGACGCTCCAGCGCACCACCGTGCCACTTGGGAATCTGTTGTAGCCGACGTGCATGTACGTGCACTGCCGAAGCTCGACTTCGAAGATGGTCGGGCCTGACGGCGCAGGCGCAGTCGTCGTCGTGGTGGGAGCGGTCGTCGTAGTCGTTGGAGTCGTGGTCGGAGTCGTAGTTGTCGTGGTCGGAGTCGTAGTCGTCGTGGTGGTTGTCGTCGTCGTTGTCGTCGGAGGGGTGGTTGTCGTCGTAGGCGGCGTCGAGGTCCATGTGATGGCTGCCGTCGCCGTCAGTGTCATGCGGTGGGACTCGACGCTCGCGGTGATCGTGTCGTCCCCCGGGATGGTGCCGGTATAGGCGAACGTCACCGTGCCGGTGGTGTCGGTGTTGCAGTCGGAAGGGACGCACGAGCCGAACGCCCCGGCGTTGGCGCCGCTCACGGTGAAGGAGACGAGCCGGCCGACGACCGGACCATCCTTATCGGTGACGCTGGCGGTGAGCGTGGCCACGGTGTCGATCGGGATTGACGCGGTCGGCGTGCTGAGTGCGATCGCAATCTCCGACGGCTGGTGCCCGCCCCGGTGCCCGTGGTGGTGGTGGTGGTGGTCGCCCCGAGAGTCATGCCCGTCACGGCACGTGGTCGTTTGATGTCTCGCTTGCGGGTCACATGATCCGCGCGACATGCCGCTCGCGGTCGCGGTCGGCACTCCGACGCTCCCGAACGTCGGGAACGAATCCTGCGCGGTGCACTGCGGGTCGCGAACAAGGACATCGCGGCTGCACGCGGGATTCTCGACGCTCGGGCCGGAGCTCGCCGCGATTGCCGTCTCGGCGATCGCGCCGCCAGTAGCGGCGCCCGCACCGCGCGAGGCTCCCGACACGGCCGCAACCGGCGATGCGAGATCCGTCGCTTGCGCCACCGCCGCCCCGTTGCCGAACAACAAGATGCAGAGCGCGACCAAGCTCAGTCTCGTTCCGAGAACTGACGTCTGTCGGCTCGACGGAAAGCGCGTCATGAGAAGCCCCTCCTGGCCGGTTGCCGCAGAGCTGGAACACGAGCCGCGACGAGGCGCCGGTTCAGCCTTCGAATTGATCGAGGCGTGCGGCGCGAGTCTCGACGCGCGCACACCGAAGAGAAACTCGACGGTTCGCTTACGAAGTTTGGTCTCGAGAAACTCGGACCTAGTGGGGGAATGTGCGACGGGCGCTCGAGATGCGTACGACAGCAAAACAGAAGTTCGCCGCTGACATCCTCGACCCGCTGTCAAGCAACATCATCGCTTTGGATCAGCGCGCCGCAGCTCGAGCGTTCGTCATCGGCCGTGAAATTGCGGTCGTCGTTTTTCGAGGAATGCAGTCATGCCTTCGATCTGGTCGGCCGAGCTGCTGCACCGGCGGACTGCGTCTCGTTCGACGCGCAACGCTTCCTCGAGCGGTAAGTGTTCGGCGCCGACCACTGCGCGCAAGACCCCGGCCACGGCGATCGGTGGCTGCGCGGCGAGTTCCTCGGCGAGCTCGACCGCTTTGGTCTTGAGCTCTGCGATGGGGTGGAGCTCGTGGACGAGGCCGATGGCGAGGGCGGTGGGTCCGTCGATCTTCTTCGCTCGCAAGATCATGTCGAGTGCGTGGGCCCGGCCGACCGTCCGGGTCAGCCGAGCGGTGCCACCCCACGCGGGGACGGTCCCGAGATCCAGTTCCGGTAGTCCGATGTGCGCGCCTTCGGTTGCGGCGAGGCGGAAGTGGCATGCGAGTGGAAGTTCGAGGCCGCCACCGAGGCAGTACCCGAACATCGTCGCGATGACCGGCTTGTCGAGCTGTTCGATCAGCGACAACACGCGCAGCCGCTGATCGAGGACCGCCTCGAATCCACCGCGTGCTTCCGCACCCGAGATCAGTTGCTTGAGGTCCATGCCGACACTGAAGTGCTCTTCACCGGCCGCGGTGATCACCACCGCACGCGCGTCGCGGTCGTCGCGCAGTGCGATCACGGCCCGTTCGAGTTCGTCCATGTACTCGAACGTCATCCGGTTCCGAGGCGGATCCTGATTCTCGAGGATCACCACCGGGCCCCGATGCTCGATGCGCAAGGCCGTGTCGGTCATGAAGTTCTCCTTGTCATGTGCTCAGTCGAATCGAATTCGCCATCAAGTCGACGCGGACGGTGATCGAGCCTTCGTTGACCGTCCATGAGCGAACGGTGTTGTTTCGGTAGCCGGCGCGCGCCATTGGTTCGTCGGCGACGATCGCTTCGGCGGCCGCGCGCGACGCCGCGCGGAGCACGATGAGGCCGCGTCCGAGCCCGAGGTCTTGGTCGACCGGGCCCGAGAGCAAGAGCGTGGCATCGGCCTCCCGTTGCTCGAGCCAATCCAGATGGGCGCGCAACGCTTGGGCGAACCGTTCGGGGAACCCTTGCGCCAGGTCCGGCCAGTCGGGGGTGGGGACCGTTTCGACGATCCAGAGCTCCCAGTGGCGTCCTCGCGCCAGCCCTTCGAACACCGCGGCCATGGTCTCTTCCGATGCGGGCTGGGATGAATCGTTGTGCATGAAGTGCTCCTGTGTGACGCGTAACGCGGCAACGAGTCAGGCGTAGGCGGGGTCAGGCGTGGAAGAACGTGCGGGTCGGCGTGATGCGCAGCACCATTCGCTGCTGCTCGTCGAGGCTGGGGACGAAGGTCGACGGATCAGCCGGAGGAGTTCCGAGCATGACGCCGAAGAACATCGCCGTCAGCTCGCCTCGTAACGGATCATCCGCTATGGGTTCCGCTTCTCCGTTGATGACGAGGTGTTCGCGGCCGTCGGGGACGGCGATGCTCACGCTGGGTTGCCGCAGCGCGTTGTGCCACTTGGCGGTGTACGACTTGACCGACAGCACGAGTCGCCCATCGTCGTCGACGAAGTAGCCGACCATCGATTGTTGCGGTGCACCGTCTTTGCGGCCGGTGGCCAGCACAGCCCATCGGTGGGTATCGAGGAAGTTGCGCTGTTCGGGTTCCCAGTTATAGGTCATCGAGGTTTTCCTTCACTTCGGCCGGTCGAGGATCTGCGCCATGACCTCGCGCAGCGTCGAAGTCGGGTTCGTCACCGTGCCGGCGCTGCGCCATGCGACGAATCGATCGGGGCGCACCAACACGCATCCGCCATCGGTGATCTCGCGGGAGCGGGTCCATGCTCCGAGCGCGTCGTTGGCGGGCTGTCCGAGACCGACACAGACCGCGTCGATCGGCACGTTCAGCTCCGCCCCGACGTTCGCCGCCGCGACGTTCCACGCGTGCCCGTCGATGCCGGTGATGAGCGTGAAACGGTCGTAGGCGCAGAGATCGAGTGTCGACACGGGTGCAGTGTCTCGCTCGAGCCAAACATGGGGAACGTGCGCACCGGGATGTGTCGTCGGCACGTAGTAGAGGTCGGGCTCCCGGCCGTCGGTCGGGTACGGCGTGTCGTCGTTGATGACCGCCGCGGATTCGTAGCGCTGACCCATCTCGACGCCGTGGGCGTTGAACTGGCCGTTGAGCAAGTCCATCGCCGCCAGCAGCGCCTGGCGTCGGTTTTCACCAGCGGGCCCGTGGAGGTGGCCGAGGATTGCCATCGCCTCGTCGTAGGTCTGGTCGCCGCGGAAGCCGAGCGCCTCGATGAACGGAAGCATCTCGCCGACACTTCGGATCGCGCGGTCGACGATCTTGCGCCCTTCCGGCCGGCGTTCGTCTTGGTAGGTGTCGAGAAGCCCGTCGCCGGCGCCCCCGTTGAGCACGAGTGCGAGCTTCCACACGAGGTTGTACGCGTCTTGGATCGAAGTGTTCATGCCGAGCCCGTTTGCGGGTGGGTGGCGGTGCGCGGCGTCGCCGGCGAGAAACAGCCGACCGTG
>CAZLEC010000045.1:0-13733 GCA_964558245.1 uncultured Burkholderiales bacterium
CGCGGAACTCGAACGCCCGCGTGGTGGTGGTGAACCCCTCCGGTCCCCACCACCGTGACAGGTGCTGCACCTCGGTGAACGCCTCGAACACCAGCTCCCGTGGAGCACTGATGACCCGAGAGATCACGATCTCGCGAGTCTCGGCCATCGCCGACTGCGTCGGCGCGTCCCGTCCTGTCGCTGCCATCGGTCACTCCTCCTGCCTTGCCTGCTCGAGGTCCTGCACGTACGCGTCCAGCCGGTCGAAGCTCTCGTTCCAGAACCGCTCGAAGCCGCCGCTCCACTCGTGGACGGGTCGCAGCCCTCGGGCGTCGAGGCCGTACAGGCGCTGCTTGCCGGCCTTGCGATCCCGCACCAGCCCGACCTCCCGGAGCACGCGCAGGTGTTTGGACGCCCCCGGCTGGGTCATCCCCAACTCCTGCGCCAACTCGGTCACCGGCCGCTCACCCGCCCGCAGCAGCACCAGGATCTCTCGGCGCTGCGGCTCGGCGATCGCGTTGAAGACGTCCGAAGTGGTCGCTGCTCGTGCCACTGGTCCATCATATTCCGATATCGGCATGTGTCAACCCGGAGGAACCAGGCGGGACTTGTCAGTCGCGAGACGTTGGTGACGTCAAGTCCCATCTACTCCCGCGCAATCCCCAACGACACGGCAGCGTTCACGGCACAACACGCGATGCAAACAGACTGGCTCTCTCGCCGTCCGCCGCGGCGGCGACCCATGGGGTGCACTACCGGGCGCCCACGCCACGCGGACCCAAACCGCCGCCACACCACTACCCGGGACTCGATCACAAGCCGTCGCCCGCGTGTGACAGTCTTCGTCCACTCCAGAACGAGGTGGTGCTGCCTCAGTTAAAGTTGCGTGACTGTGCCGGCCCCTCGCATATCGCTCAACGTCATCGTGTACAACGAGGAGGCACGACTCGAGCAATGTCTCGCCGACGCGCGCCCACACGTCGATGAGATCGTCGTGGTCGATCAGATGTCGACCGACGCCACGCCCGACATCGCCCAGCGTCTCGCCGACGTCTACATCCGCGACGTGCACCACGGGCACGCCGAGCCGTCGCGCGAATTGGCGGCGTCGCGATCATCCGGTGAGTGGATCCTCGTGCTCGACGCCGACGAGACCATGTCGGACCTTCTCAAGGCCGAGATTCGCGACCTGATCGAGGGTGAGGCGGACGGCTATTGGATCCGGAAGACGAACCTTGTCGACGGGATCGAGACGAGCACCGTGCTCCATCTGCGATTGGTGCGAAAGTCCCGAGCTGCGTTCGACCCGAACCCGCACGGCGGCGCGCGGGTCGTCTCGGACAACGTCGCGACCTTCGACCGAATCGGCATCCTGCACCCGAAGTCGGAAGCCGAGCAGCTGTACGACGACGCCCGCTACGAGCAGATCGCGGCCGAGGAAAACGCTCCGTCGTCTTCGAAGCGAAACTGGCTCTCCCACAACCGGACGCTTCGAGCGCATCGAGCGAACACGCGCCGCTCGGACCTCGAGGCGCTGGTGCCGGCCGACGCTCGACGGGTCCTTGTGCTGGGCGAGCTACCGGTCGACTTTCCTGACGGCGACTTCGTCCGTGTCGGCCGCGTCGAGGGGATCGCCGCCGCGTCCGGCGACGAAATGTTCGATGCCGCTGTAGTTGCGCTGTTCGACGAAGACCGGCCCGGCATTCTTCGATCCGTCGCCGCGCACCTCCGGCCGGGCGGCGTGGTCGTCGGCACCGTGCGCGCGGCGCGCAACCTGCGCCACGTCGAGGAGATCGTCGCGGCATTGGTCTCCGATGACACGACCTCCCCGGCGGGACCGGTCGGCGGGTCTACTCGGCGTGAGCTGTTCGACCAGCTCGAGGCCGCCGGGCTCGACGTCCGGTCGATGGGCCTGGTCAGCGACGGCTGGCTGGATCCGGCGCGTCTCAGGCCCGACGGAAGCGGCGCGATCGTCGAGTCGAGCGACTTCCTGCTCAGGAGCGTGCCCGCAGATGTGGCCGAGGAGCTGACTGCCGCCGAGATCGTTTTCGCCGCCGTCCCCAAGACCAACGGGCAACCGCCATTGTGCTCGATCATCGTTGCGCCACTCGCCGCTGACGACGCGCGCCGCTTCGCCGATGGATTGCGCGACACCGCGCCGGCGTCGCCGTACGAGTTGGTGGTGGTACACCCGCAACCGGACCCCACGCTCGGCGGGTCGATTCGGGTGCCGGTCGCGCCGGACGCATCGCTCGCCGCGCGATGGAACGCCGGCGCGCGCGCGGCAACCGGCGAGCTGTTGGTCTTCGTCTCGGGCGAGGTGTCACCACTCCCCGGCTGGCTCGACCACCTGGTCGACAGCTATCGGAGCCAGCCCGACATCGGGGCGGTCGGCAGCAAGGTCGTGGCCGACGACGACACCGTCGAGCATGCGGGCCTCGTCCTTGGTCCCGATGCCATCCCGTATCGCATCTACCAGGGAGACGCGGCGACGGCGCACCGGGTCACTCGGGCCCGGATCGTGCCCGCAGTCGCCGGCGACGGCATGATCACAGAACGTCGCCGGTTCGTCGAGATCGGCGCCTTCGACGAAGCGCTCGGCGACGACCTCGCCGACGCGGACCTGTGTCTGCGTCTGCGGGCGCGAGGACTCCCGATCGCCTATTCGGCGGCATCCGTGCTCCGCGTCCGACTGCGATCGTTGTCGGGAACGCGAGGTCAGTTCCGGCGCTCGGTTCGGGAGTTCTCTACCCGGTGGGCAAGCGCGGCGCGGTCCGATGCCGTGGTGTGCAACTCCGATGGCGCGTACTGGACCAACGAGTGGGAACGCTCGTGGCGGCTTCCTCGTCCGTCGGCACCGGCCCGGGGCGGGCTGCCCGCCGTCGCCTGGAGTAGCCACTTCTACGAGCAAGGGGGATATACCGAGGAGGCGATCGCCGCGGTCATGGCGCTCGACGACGCCGGACTCCATGTTGTCGCCAACCCGGTCACCTACGACCGCCGTTGGGCTCCGATGCCCGCGCCCAAAGCCGAGCGGCTGGCCGCGCTCGTCGACCGCGATCTGCCCGACGACTTCGTCCACGTCGCACACATCGGCGCGAACCGGTTTCGGCTGCACCCGTCGGCGATACGCAACATTGGCCGGACGATGTTCGAGACCGACGGACTGCCGCCCGACTGGCGCGCCCGGTGCAATCAGATGGACGAGATATGGGTGCCCTGCGAGCACAACATGCGCTCGTTCCGCCGTGCCGGTGTCGATGCCACGAAGCTGCACGTGATCGGCGAGACCTTCGACACCGACCTGTTCGACCCGAACGTGGAGCGGCCGGCCTTCGATCAGCTCGACGGCGAAACACTCGACGGGTTCGTCTTCCTCTCGGTGTTTGCGTGGCTGGGGCGCAAGGCGTGGGACGTTCTTCTGCAGGCGTGGTACGAGGAGTTCAGCGCAACAGACGATGTGACCCTGTTGCTCAAGGCCGATCCCAATCTGGCGCCGCCGGGCACCAACTGTCGCCGTGAGGTCGACCAGTTCGTTCGCTCGCAGCTCGGGCGGAACCCGAAGAAGGGCCCACCGGTGGTCGTCATCGATCGGTTGGTCGAGACGACCGAGGTGCCGGCGCTGTATCGAACCGCCGACGCGTTCGTGCTGGCAACACACGGCGAGGGCTGGGGGCGACCGCACATGGAAGCCATGGCTATGGGGTTGCCGACGATCGCGACTCGCTGGAGCGGCAACCTCGAGTTCATGAACGACGACAATTCCTGCCTCGTTGACTACGAGCTGGTTGAGGCTCCCACTGATGGATGGCTACGGGGTCAGCGATGGGCTCAGCCGTCGGTTCGCGATCTCCGTCGTGCGATGCGCGCGCTGTACGAGCATCCGGGCGAGGCGGCGGCCATGGGAGCCCGGGCGAGGGCGGACGTGCTGGTCAGCTGCCGTCCCGAGTTGATCGCCGACGCGGTGCGCGCCCGACTCGAGGCAATCGACCGGCACCCGGTCCATATGTCGATGACAAGCTGGCCGATCACAGGACAACCGGACGACGCCGCACCCGTGGCCGCCGCGGAACGAAAGCCAATCGTCACGGACCGGCGGCGCGTGAACGCGTGCGTCATCGTGCGTGAAGGCGGATCGTCCCTGGCCGAGTGTTTGGCCAGCCTGGGCGACGTCGCCGACACGATCACAGTGGTCGAAGCCGAGCAGCCCGACGACATGGCTTCGGCGCGAAACGCCGCGCTCGATCGCGTCAGTGGCGGCTGGGTCCTGATGCTCGACTCGTCGCAGACGCTTGACCCCGCGAGCAGGGATGTCGTGCGCGAGCTCGTCTACGGCGGCGGGTTCGTCTGCTACACGGCCCGCGAAGTTCACCAGTTCGGCATGGATGGAGCTGTCTCCGAACTCGACGAGCGAGCCGCCGTCCTGTTCCCCTTCCATCCCGATCTGCGCTATGTCGGTCCAGTTGCGGAACAGTTGCTGCCCCGACGTTCGGGTCTCGGGGTTCGCCTGATGAGCTCGCCGATCATCCTGCACCAGCACGATCGACGACCAGAGCGGCGCGACCCGGCAGTCTGGGCGCGCCGTTACCTGACGTCGCTCGAGCGTGCAGTCCGGAACGAGCCCGACGAGCCCTTCCACCTCTACAACCTCGGTCGTGCGCTCGCCGCCATGGGACTGCACGCCGAGGCCGAGTCGAACCATCGACGCGCAGTCGAGCTCGCCGCGCCGGACGCGCCCTGGCTGCCCGCGGCCGATATCTCGTTGTCACGCGCGGTCTCTGCTCAGGGACGCAAGGCCGAAGCCGTCAGGGCGTGCAAGGCCGCGACCAAACGGGCGCCCGACTGGGCAAACGCGTGGTGTGCGCTCGGCGATGCGCTCGTCGAGGCCGGCCGCGCGGAGAAAGCGCTCGCGGCCTACGGAAGGGCGCTCGACTGCTCGGGCGACACGCTCGTGACGTCGCGCGAGTCCGGCGATGTTGCCTGGCACGTCAGCGCAGCCATTGGTCGGATCCACTTTGCCCTCGGGAACGATGGCGAGGGAGCAGCGTGCATCGAGCGCGCGCTGGCGGCGAGGCCGGAGAAAGACGAACTGCGTGTGCTTCTGGCCCGGGCGTACGACGTTTTCGGCGCGACAACCGGCGCCCGCCGCCAGCTCGAGATCGCGATCTCGCAACGGGCCGGCTCCGAGGCGTACGCCCGCTTCGGCGATCACTTCAACGCGATGGCCGAGGGCGCACTGCTGCGCGGTCTCGCGGACAACCCCGAAAGCCGAGTCCTGCGCGAGCGGATCGAAGCGTTGCGCGCCGGCCGCGCCGTCACCTGATCGCGGGCACGCACGTCACAAACGGCAGATGATCACCAACGGCGCGTTCGGCGACACCTACGGCAGGCTCGGAAACCAGTTGTTCCAGCTCGGTCTGCTGTTCGCCATCAAGGAGCGACATGGCTACGACTTCTTCCTGCCCCGCGAGGGAGCCGTGTTGTGGGACTGCTTCGACCTCGACGTTCCGGCGACCGGCCCGGAGTGTGACCATCGTTTCCTGGAAAGGTACGGATCGTGCAACTTCGACGCGCAGGTGTTCGAGGAGCCGGACGGGACGATGTTCGAGGGCTTCTTCCAGTCACACCGATACCTCGACGACTGCAAAGCGTCACTTTCGAGGTTCCTCCGGTTCCGGGTCGAACATCGTGCGTCCAGCGAGGCGATGTTGTTCGCCTACCGCCGCCGGTATCGGCGCCCGGTCGTGGGGCTCCACGTCCGGCGAACGGACTACGTGAAGCCCGGTTCCGAAGTCTTTTGGGGCGACCTGGCGCGCGACGGTTACTACGACCGGGCGGTTGAGGCAATCGGTAACGACGTCACCTACTTGGTCTTCTCCGATGATGTCGAGTGGTGCCGCTGCTCGCTCGGGCTGGAACGAGCCGAGTACGTCGACGTCGACACCGCCACCACCCTCTGTCTCATGACGTCGTGTGACGTGAACGTGATTGCCAACAGCACCTTCAGCTGGTGGGGCGCCTACTTGAATCCGCAGGCCGAGGTATACGCACCGTCGCGCTGGTTCGGGCCGGCGATGCCGCCCCCGAACGACCGCCAAGATGACATCGTGCCTCCGGCATGGCGGTTGATTCCGGTGGGCTGGGGCGACTAGCGGAGGTTCGTCCGACCGGCTCGAGCCTCGGCCAGCTGCCGCTTCACCGAATACTCCGGGTTCGACGGCATCAGCATCTCGGCCGCGCGATAGGACTCGGCGGCCTCGTCGAAGCGACCTGCTCGGAACAGCGCCAGCGCTCGGCCGCTGTGGGCAAGGTCCCCGAAGAGCCGTTCGTCGTAGGAGGGACTGCCGGGTGCCAGGCTGCCCGGCACCACGGCGAGGAGCCGGTCGAACCGGTCGACTGCCTCCCGGTACTCGCCGGCCTCGGTGAGGACCTGTCCCTCGAGATAGAGCAGGACGCAGTTGGTCGGATAGGTCGCGAGCGCGTCGGCGAGCAGGTCCGTGACCGGCATCCCGCGGTCGCGTCGCCGAGCAACGAGGTCTGCGTACACGAGCACCCCGCACGGGTCGACGTGGGATTGCGCGGCGGCGACCCCCACGGCTTGCTCGAGGACGTGCTCGGCTTCGTCTGTTTCCCCGAGCCCATCGAGAACGCGGGACAGGTGATGCCAGACGAAGAGGTTCTCCGGCTCGGCGATGAGTCGCCGGCGAAGCAGCGGAAGATTGCGTCGGTGTTTGGCGGTCTGGTCACCCTCGTAGCCAATGTGCTGGATCAGGATGTCGACCAGGCCGATGTCGCACCCATCCTCGTCGGCGACGCGATGAATGGCTGTGGCCACGCGCTCGTGAATGACGCCGTCGAAGCGGATGCGAGGATCGTTCCGCCAGAGCCGGTACTCCCGATACGCGGTGCTGTCGAGCGTCGGCTTCAACAGGACACGGAAGGCAGTGTGCGAGGTGGTCGTCAGCAACTGCGCCACGCTGCGCCGATCCCCCGCAACGACGCGTTCGTCGGCGTCGATGTACAGCACCCACTGCCCCGTCGCGTGATCGAGGGACACGTTGCGCGCCTCGGCAAAGTCGTCGCGCCACGGATGGTGGATCACCTTCGCGCCGTGCGCCGCCGCGATCTGAGGTGAGTCGTCCACCGAGCCGGTGTCGACTACGACTACCTCATCGACCAATCCCCGCAAGGAGGCGAGGCAGCCGCCGAGCATCTCCGCCTCGTCGCGGACGATCATCGCTGCGCTGAGCAGCGTCCGACGTGAGCCGGCCAGATCCGTCAGTCGGACCTACCAGCGTCCGGGCTTCTTCGGCGGGTCGGGCTTCTTCGGCGGGTCGGGCTGCTTCGGCGGGTCGCACGGCGGTTCCGACTGGTTCGGGTGCGATTGCTTCGGTGGGTTGTTGCTGCCCTTGCTCGACGCCGACGCGAGCGACGACATACCGAACGAGCTGATTACCGGAGCGGCGAAGGCGACTACCGCCATCTTCTTGATGAAGTCCCGTCGCGACTGCTCTACGCCATCAAGCGGGTCTCGCTCATCGTCGGTCATTCGCAGAAAGTACCACGGTTCCCACGTCAAGTGGTAGTGGACGAACTTGGGCGGTACATTCTGACCGGACGGTCAACGCGGCCCGACGGCGATCGCCTCAAAATCGGATATATACGTCTTAATCGTTCGTCGCAGGAGCCGGAGGGCGTGCATTGGCCAGCGTGCTCTTCGTGACGCCGGCTGTTCCGGCCGCAGATCGAAACGGGCTCGCGATGCGGGCCGGCGTGAGCGTAGAGGCAATCGACCAACGCCATCACCTGACGGTCGCGGTCGTTCGGTCGCCGTTCGACCAGTCGCCGCTCCGATGGGTCCGCAGCCACGCACGCACGGTCGTCGAGACCGTGTGCGTCCAGGACCACCAAAGCTCGCTCAGTTGGCTCGCAAGCGAGCGCGGCCGGCGGGTGGCCGCGCGTCCCCTCCCCGCACTGGCGCGTTTCCGCCCCCCGTCGGTCGGTGAACTGATCCTCGACCAGGTAGGTTTCGCGTTCGACGTCATCGTGGTGATGGGGACCTACGTGGCTGGGGTGGCCGCACCGTTCCTCGACCGCGGTGTGGCGGGGATCCTCGACGCCTTCGACGACGATGCGCGGACCTGCGCGTCGCTGGCTTCGCTCGATCCCTCCTTGGCCGACGAGGTGCCACACCACGACGCGTTCCAACACGAGGTCTTCTCGTGGTTCGACCCCGTGCTCTTTGCCTCGACCGACGACGCGGTCGCGCCCTTCCGTCATCTACCGAACGCCGTGCGCATCCCCCCGACGCCGTCGACGCGTCCATCCGGAGAACCGCTCGGTCTGCTGTTCGTCGGCAACCCCAGCTATCTACCGAACCGGGACGCGCTGGCCCGGCTTCGCCATCGCATCGTCCCGGCGATCGAGAAGCGCGGCGTGGCCGTCCGGTTGCTCCATCCCGCCGCTGACGACGACGTGGAGGAGTTCTACCGGCAAGCGCACATCGCCGCGGTGCCATTGCGGGCGGGCGGCGGAACCCGGATCAAGATTCTCGAGGCGTTCGCTCACCGATGCCCGGTCGTCTCGACGCCTACGGGCGCACAGGGTCTCGCGGTCACAGCGGGCGAGCACCTGCTCCTTACGCCGGACGACGAGGACGATGCTGCGTTCGCGGAGGTGGTCGTCGCCCTGGCTCGCGACGCGCCACGCCAGGAGCTCCTCGCCTCGGCAGCACGGGCGTTCGTGACGGCACACCATGACCACAAAGCGGTCGGTGCGCGCCTGGCGACGATCATCGACGAGTGCGCCGAGGCGCGCGCCGTGATTCGCTAGCCCAACAAACCCTGGTCGGCGAAGTTCCGCAAGCAGGACTGGACCTCGGCGAATGGAGGATCGTCGAGGTTGAACGCCGCGGCCACCAGGTCGGCCATCACCTGAGCGTCATGCTCCCCGTCACACAGCGCGAATACGATCGACGCGGTGCTGTTGAGATAGTGGACGCGATCGTTGGCCACGTCGAAAACGATCAAGCCGTCCTTCACTTCGTTTACTTCGAGCCCCGGGAGCGCGATCGGTCTGTCGGTCGGCATCGGCCAGTTTTCTCCGCGCGGCGAGGGTCGCGCAAGACGGTCCGTTCCGACGATCAAGGTCGAATCTCGCGCGGTAGACGATGAACCGAACCGCGCCCAGAAGGCCGGATCGATCCATGGTTCATACGGCACGAACGATTGCGCCGCAAACGACGGAAGAAAACACCGTTGGGCGTCCGCTCCGAGGACGGCGGCCATGCGAGGAAAACTGCTGTTGCAGATCGCCAGGTAGTCCGCGCGCCGCAGAACCTCGAAGTCGCCGAGATGACTCGGAAGGGGTTCGGCGGCCGAGCCGAGCGGAGCAGCGATCATCTCGAATTCCTGGAAGAGAGGTTCGACGAATTCGGGCTCGTCGGACGCGACGTACAAGAGCGGGTCGTGCAGCGTCGGCCAGAGATCCCGCAACCAGTCGAGATACCAGCTCTCCGGAACGAGCCGAAAGTACGGCAGTCCGGAGTGCTCCAGCTCGCGATAGTCGCCGCGTCGAACACTGATTGCGACGAGCGGTCGGCGACCGCCGTCGGTCACGGCGTCGCGCCAGACGTCGAGCGCATGCACCGTTTCGGGGGACGGCTGGAACAGATGCCTGAGGAAGGGTCGATGGTCGCGCCAGCAGTCGGGGATCTCCTGGAAGAAGCCACGCACATCGATATCAGTCGGAGGTTCGTCCTTGTACCAAAGGTCGCGGTCGTTGTCGGCGAACCCGGGATAGTCAACTCTCGGAAGGTCAAGGCCGACGCAGGATGTGTCTTCGAGTCCGAAAAGCTCGGCCCCATCCCACTTGGGCAGCGCTGGGGTCAAACTGTGTCGCAGCGCAAAGAGCTTCAGAAAGGCGTATCGCCACAGGCGGTTCCCGAAACCAGCGCCCTCCCAGAAGGTCGTCATCGTGATGTACCCGCGCGACTCGACGTGGAGCCCGTTGAAGGATCGAATGGCGTCACTGGCGAGAAAACACCGGGCATTGGCGTCCCCAACGCCGACCGAACCGACGCACACGAACCCGCGATCGAAAAGGCTGCGACCTAGCTTCCACGCGTGTTCGTCGACTGCTTCTCCGAGAGATCGGGGCGTGAGAACCGCGACGGCCCGAAAACCGAAATCGTCTCCGATCCGCGGCATGTTGTCGTTCATCACGTCGGCGGGAACGAGAAGCAAATCGTCGCCACTGAGGCTTTCGAACATCTCGCGAGAGTGTTGAGCGATGCTCTCCAGCGTGGATGTCCACTCCGCTCCAGAGACGTGGGAAGTTGACGGGATCAGTACGG
The DNA here is from genome assembly GCA_964558245.1 of uncultured Burkholderiales bacterium. GTDB lineage: Bacteria > Actinomycetota > Acidimicrobiia > IMCC26256 > PALSA-610 > JBBQER01. The sequence continues at coordinate 10,334 of CAZLEC010000045.1, forward strand.
CGTCGACAATCGTCGGGCCATCGTCATTGTCGCGAGCAATCCGAAGCGCGACGGCGTCGCATCCGGCCTCGGTCGAACGCACGCCCGGAAGTTCCTCCGGGAGTATCGGTGGGAGGTCCTTGCATCCGAACGCGACGACGGAACGAATCGGCATCGATTGCTCGACGAACGGGCGGAGCAGCGGTTCGACGTCAAAATCCGAGTTCGGCATCGGTCCGCTCATCGCGAGCGCCGGCGGGCGGAGCGGCGCTCGTCGACCGGTTTCGATCATGGACGAGCCGGCACCCGATGCTCGCTTCCACGACTCCAAGCGAGCGAGAAGGTCGGCCTCGGGAAAGGCGCCAGCATCGTCCGAAACAAACCAGTCCTTCATTGGCGAGCGCCAATAAGGGTGATAAACGACGACACCATTGGCGTGAAAGAGGGCAGGCAAATAGCTGAACGAGGAGTGACTGAGAATTAGCGCGTCTGCGGTAGCCATGCGGCGCATCGTTTCGACGGTGTCGAGGTTTGCGTATCGCTCGAGGTTCGGGACCCCGTCGAAATCTTCCAGGTGGTTCATCTCCGGAGTGAACGTGACTGGTTCTGACAGCCTGTCGTAGATGCCGTGACGATCGCCTGTCACCTCGAAAGTGGTTGAGGCAACCTCGGTATACAGTTCGCACACGAAGGGAATATCCAGCCGCCTCAGCGCCCGCTGGAAGCGCAGGATGCACGCCACGAAATAGGAATTGGGCAACATCCAGTCGCTGTAGATCGCGAAGAGGTCACCCCGCCTCACGTGGATGGCCAGCCTGAAGACGTCGGATCCACGGTAGTGGAACGGCGACACAGCCCTTATCGATCGATATAGCTCAGGGTTATCATCAGTTACCGGAAACGGGTACAGGATCCGTATCAAGTGAAACTCGCCGCTGTCGCTTGCTAGGTTGTCGATGGCGGCGATGGCATCCACGTCAGCATCAACCATGTTGTGAATCAGTCGCTCATCCGGCAAAGCAATGTCGGAAGGAATATCGAAGACCCGGTTGAGATCGTCGAGGAGACTTCCCGTCGGAGTGTCGTTCTCGAGCGCGGCAAGGCCGTGATAGCCGAGGTGCGCAATCGGTGAATGGATGTAGGCAACTCCTAGCGATCGCGAAATTGCATAGATGCCGTAGATTCGTAGGAGTTGCGAGCCCGCGCCGTCCTGATTGCCGTCATCCAAGTAGGTGATAGCCAGGCGCGGATTGGTGCGATGCTCCACAGTTCGACGTTAGCGAGGTTGTCCTCGAGCAGGACCTCGACCTCGCCGACCAGCGGCAACGTCCGTGGCCGGCCCTGCCTGCAAGTCGGTCATCTCGATCCTCCCAAGGCGGCGCGGCAGCGTCGTCTCACATGGAAGGGCCGGTGCGGGTGCACCGGCCCTGACCTGCGCTTCGATGGTGGCGGGGGGAGGATTTGCACCTCCGACCTTCGGGTTATGAGCGATAGCCCGGCTCTCTTCTAACCCTATTTGCTCCCTAATAGTACCTCTGATTAGGGATAATACAAGACCCGAGTCCCTTCCAGTCCCGTCTGCTCCCGTTCAGTACCGAAGCACACGGCAGAATTCACGGCTCCATTCGCGATGCAAAACGACATACTGCAGAGCGTGACGTTGACACACGCAAACGCTCCGCGCTCCACTCGGGTTCTCGTCGCGGGTGTCCCGGTACGGCACATGTGGGCGTGTGGACAAGTCTGCCGATGCTGGGTGGTCGACTGCGATCTTTGATCGCAGCTGAACAGTCCACTGTCCGGTTGTCAGGGTTACTACTTGCCGTCCGAGCCAATCGCGAACTGGCGGCGCGATGCCGGGACCGCACGCCAGAGCCGTCCGACGAGGATCGCCAGCCCAAAGATGCACACGTAGACGAGCGGCAGCAAAGTGCCGCCCACCTCGGTGGCCTTCCCGTTGACGAACGTGAACGTCGCATCGGTGAAGACATAGGCGACACCGTGCCAGTGGAACAGTCCAGTGGCGTGCGGATTGGCCGCGATCACGCCCCCCTTGAAGGCGGCGATTCGGGCATTTGACAACCAGAACATGAGCCACAACGCCTCCAAGACGCAGACTGCTGCCCACCAGGAAGGTCTTGGTCCGTCGTACTCAGCACTGATGTAATCGGCGGCGATCGTGCGGACGTTGCCCAACCGTCGCAAGGCTTCCTTGGTGCCGACGTCGGCGGAGGCCGCCCGCAGGTTGACTCGCAGCTCGCGGCGCTTCGCGACCTGGGAACGCCATGGCAGAGTCTGCAAGTAGCTGTTGAGAGTCCACACACGCCGCTCGATACGGAGCCGGTCTGTCCAGATCAGGGTTTCACTCATTTCACACTTCCTTTGTTGGTTGAACTGGTTGGGGCGGGTAAGGGCGTGACAACACCGGGGTGACCACGTCGGCAAGCGAGAGCCAGGAGGACACGCCATCGGTGAGTGCCGCATAACCGGCCTTGGTGGGTCGGTAGTACTTCCGGGCCGGACCCGAACGCGACGAAACCAGACGGGCGCTGACTCGAGACTCGCGTTCGAGCCTTGCGAGGGCGGGATAGACCGTGCCGTCGGAGATATCGGATAATCCGAGTTGATGCAGGCTCTGAACGACCTCGTACCCGTAGGACTCGCGGTCGGCGAGCAGGCGCAGCAACAACAGCGACAGGACGCCTTTGAGGAGCTGAGGATCGTGAGTCGGGGTCATGCGTCCACACTAAGCCAGCTACTATGTATTGTCAAGTACTAAGCTAAACCAGGTTAGGGATGGACTCGCTCAAACATCCAAGGCGACCTTGGGGGACCAACGGCGTGACGGAGAGGGCTACGCACTCCGTGATGGCGATTGGAGGGGCCGCATCGAGGCGCTCGCCGTGTTCAGTGCTGAGGCTCACGGGACGTATGCCGACCCCAGCACACTCTTCGTGCACGGCCTCTGATGCCATCTTCCCCTACCCCACAACGCCGGGTCGGAGGCGTTCGCGATCGGCAATATCGATCCCCGACCGCTCACAACCGCGAGCGTGGCAGTACGGCACGACCGGGACGGGCAAACCGGCGTGTTCGGCGCGTTATTGGGACGCGTCGCTCCGCTCGGATGGGGGAATCTCGGGGCCGCTCTACTCGATCCGTTCGAGCAGGGCGCGGGCGACGCGTTGGATTTAGTCGTAGCAATCGCGACTGGTAAGGCCGCGCAAAGGAGTATCCGCGCTCAGGGCATGCACGTGGGCCGGGCGTAGGGGCGCGCCGGCGTGGTTGTCCTCGCGAGCGCTCGAGCGGATCGTCTCGCTGGCTCGACCGACGCGTAGCACGCATCGAGATCAGCGTGAAGAATGGTGGCATTGCGCGACACATGTTTGTATGCGCGTGCGTCACTCGTCTTCACACGCGC
>CAZLEC010000046.1:0-13517 GCA_964558245.1 uncultured Burkholderiales bacterium
ATCAAGTAGCTCCGCCACTTCGTTCGCTTTCCACTTCAACACTTCGCGCAGGATCAAGACCGCGCGCTGGCGCGCGGGAAGGTGTTGCAATGCGGCCACGAACGCGAGTCGAACCGACTCGCGTACCTCCGCTTCCTCGGCGGGATCGTCGGCGGCGGAGATGACGCGCCGATCGGGCATCGGTCCGACCCACATGTCTTCCGTTGTGGGCGCGGCGACAGGGCCGTCGGCATGACCGACTTCCATGAGGTCCATCGGAAGCGCGCGGCGACGCCGGCCCTTCAACATGTCGAAGCAGACGTTGCTCGCGATGCGATACAGCCACGACCGGAGCGCGGCTCGACCCTCGAAGGAGTCGAAGCTGCGCCACGCGCGCACGAGTGTCTCCTGGACGGCGTCGTCGGCCTCGAACGCCGAACCCAGCATGCGGTAGCAGTACGCCACGAGCTCGGACCGGTACTCCTCGAATCCGCGCTCGACGGCCGTCGCATCAAGCTTCGCGGTGTTCATCGGCTGCGCAAGCTTCGCGGTGTTCATCGGCTGCGCAAGCTTCACGGTGTTCATCGGCTGCGCAAGCTTCACGGTGTTCATCGGCTGCGCAAGCTTCGCGGTGCTGGTCATACGCGCGCTCCTCGACTCGGCGGGCCGGCCGCCGCCTACGGTACCGAAGCAAGGGACCGGGGCCGGCGGCGAAACTCATCGCGGCCGCCCCAGGATCTCCTTTCCCCCATCGACCGATGAGTATGTGCGGGCCCGGCGGTCAGACCCGCGACCACATCCGACGCGACAACCAACCAACCACGAAGGAGCTCTCCATGCCCAAGCGTGACGTAGCCCCGATCGGCGCCCCGTGCTGGGCCGATCTCATGACCTCCGACCCCGAGCGGGCCCGCGCCTTCTACGGCGAGCTGTTCGGATGGACGTCGGACGACGCCGGCCCCGACTTCGGCGGGTACATCAACTTCTCCAAGGACGGCCTGCGCGTTGCCGGTGGCATGCGCAACGACGGGACGTCGGGCGTGCCCGACGTGTGGAACGTGTATCTCGCGACCGACGACGCCCAGGCGACTGTCAACGGCGCGACGTCGAACGGCGGCCAGGTGATCGTGCCCCCGATGGCAGTGGGGCCGCTGGGCACGATGGCCGTGATGACCGATGCCGGCGGAGCCGCCATCGGCGCCTGGCAGCCGGCCGAGTTCCCCGGCTTCGGGCTCGTCGCCGAGATCGGCGCGCCGACGTGGTTCGAGCTCCACACCCGCGACTACGACGCCACGGTCGACTTCTACCGCAAGGTGTTCCGCTGGGACGCGCACGCCGTCAGCGACACGCCCGAGTTCCGTTACACGACGCTCGGGCAGGGCGAAGATCAACTCGCGGGGATCATGGACGCGAGCGCGTTCCTTCCGGAGGGCGTGCCGGCACACTGGTCGGTGTACTTCAGCGTCGAGAACGCCGACGCCTCACTCGCCCGGATCACCGCGCTCGGCGGCGCGGTCGTGATGGGCGCCGAGGACACGCCCTACGGGCGCCTGGCCACGGCAGCAGATCCCACGGGAGCAGTGTTCAAGCTCCGCGCGAACAGCTGATTCACCGCGTTTCCGACGGACCGCGGCCGGTGCCGGCGATCTTCGCGTCGCCGGCACCGCCGCGTCAGCTGCCGTCGGGCCAACCGCCGCGGTGGAGCACCATCGGGTAGTGCGGGAGCACGTCCGGTGCGCGTACCGACGCGCGCCAGCCGTCGGGATACGGCGCCAAGCCCGCGGCGAGCGGCGAGGTCGACAACTCGCCCGACGTGCCCGTCATCGCACGCAGTGATTCCCGCACCGCTTCGACCGCATCGGGCCCGAACCGCTCGCACCAGCGCGCCTCGACGGCGCCGAGCAACTGCCGATCGCCTTCTTGCGCGCGCCTGCCCTTCGCGGTGAGCCGCGCAACCTTGGTGCGCGCCTCGGTCGGGTGAGGTTCGACCACGACGTAGCCGCGGCGATCGAGGAACCCGAGCCCGATGCTGGTGGCCTCCTTCGACACTCCCGACCGGCGCGGGAGGTCACGCACACGCTGCCCCTGCTCGTCGAGCACGCGCACGACGTCGGCGCTCATCGCCATCGGCAGCTCCGACTCGCGTTCGAAGTCGAGCGCGAACGCGAGCAGCAGTTTCGACAGCAACGCCGGAAGGTCGAGATCCCCCACCGCGGCGTCGGCCGCGCCCGCGCCGGCATCGAAATGCGCGGGGAGCAGGCCGAAACCGAGCACCGGGAGATAACGCGGCAGCGAGACCTCGAGCTGCCCGAGCACCGCGGCCACTGCGTCCCGCACGCGGTCGACGGCGTCGGCGCCGAACCGTTCCCGCCAGCGATCCTCGACCAGCTGCGGCAGCGGTCGCCACACTTCCCGGGCGGTGCGACCCCGTGCGGTGGGGCGGACGATCAGATCGGCGCGCGGCGGCTTGGGCCGGCTGTCGCCCGCGGCCCGCCCGACCACGACGTATCCCCACCGTTCCATGCCCGCCAGCGACGGATGCACCGAGCCCTTCGCGATTCCGGCCCGGGCCGACAGGTCGCGCACACTCAGGCCGTCTTCCTCGACGAACCGCATGAAGTTCGACCACATGACGAACGACACGAGGAAACCGCGGCCGGCGCCGGCGGCGGCGATTCGCCGCTCGAACTCGTTGTCGAGCTCGACCGTGAACGCCACGAGCGTCTGGGACAGGAGCGTCGGCAACGCGGGGCCCGGCACCATGCGGGAAATGATCGAACATCGCCGGACGGATGGCAACGCGTCACGATTCAGGGCGTTACGGTTCACGCCCGATGCCCGAGCGAATCGACACCGACGTGTGTGTGGTCGGCGCCGGGTACGCCGGGCTCACGACCGCCCGCCGGCTGACGCAGCACGGCAAGTCGGTCGCAGTGGTGGAAGCGCGCGACCGGGTCGGGGGCCGGATCTGGACCGAGCTCCTCTCCGACGGTACGCCGCTCGACCGCGGCGGCGCGTGGCTGGCGCCGAAGCACGACGCGATGTTCGGGCTCGCGCGCGAGATGAACGTGTCGACGTACAAGACCTGGGTGAAGGGCGCGCATCTCCTCGTCGACGGGGACCGGACCCGCCGTTACACGGGACTCATCCCGAAGATCAGTCCGGCGGCGATCGTCACCATCGCGTTGGCGCAGTGGAAGGTCGACCGCATGGCGAAGCGGGTGCCGCTCGAAGCCCCGTGGACCGCGAAGCTCGCGTCGGAGTGGGACTCGCACTCGATCGCGTGGTGGTTCGATCGCTCGGGCATCCGCAGCGCGATCGGCCGCGACCTGTTCGAGATGGCCTTGCAGGGCTTGTTCCCCGGCGATCTGAACGACGTGTCGTTCCTCAACCTGTTGTTCCTCGCCCGGGCGCACGGCGGCCTCGGCCCGTTGTTCTCGATCGAAGGTGGCAACCAGGAGACCCTCGTCGACGGCGGCGCGGGCACGATGGCCAGGCGGATCGCCGAGGAGCTGGGCGACGCGGTGCGATTGCACGCGCCCGTCCGGTCGATCACCCAACGCGACGACCGCGTCGTCGTGGACTCGGACGACCTCGTGGTCTCGGCGCGGTACGCAGTGGTGACGGTTCCGCCCGCGCTGGCGCTCGAGATCCAGTTCGATCCCGCGCTCCCCGACGATCGGTCGACGCTGTACCGCAACTCCGTCGCCGGCCCGGAGTCGAAGACACTGGTGGTGTACGACGCGCCGTTCTGGCGCGACGACGGGTTCAGCGGTCAGACCTCCCAGCCCGGATCGGCGGCGGAAGTGACCATCGACGCGTCGCCGCAGTCGGGATCGCCGGGCATCCTCGCGTCGTTCACGTTCGGCCCTACCGCCCGGCGCGTCGACGCGCTCGATCCGACCGAGCGCCGGCGCGCCGTGATCGACGCGCTGTGCGCCCGGCTCGGTCCGCGCGCCGCATCGCCCGCCGAGTACGTGGAAACTGTGTGGTCGGAGCAGGAGTGGTCGCGCGGCTGTTCGATGTCGCACTTCCGTCCCGGGATGCTCACCCGCTACGGCGCCCTGCTCCGGGAACCGTTCGGCCTCGTGCACTGGGCCGGAACCGAGACCGCCACCACGTCGTACGGCGCGATGGACGGAGCCGTGCGCTCCGGCGAGCGGGCCGCGGCCGAGATCCTCGACCGCGGCTAGCCCTCGTCAATACTGGGCGGCGACACCCACCACGTTCCCCTGAGGATCGCTGAACAAGCCGAACGTCACGCCCGGCACCTTCGTCGCGGGCTGCACGACCTTCGCTCCGAGCCCGACCGCCTTCTCGAGCGCGGCCTCGACGTTCTCGACGCCCGCGAACACCGTCACCATCGGCGCGCCGCCCTGCGTCGGGCTGATGCCCCCGGGGATCGTGCCGGCCGGCACGCCGCTGTCGACGTAGGTGTAACCGTCGATACCGCCGGGCGGGTACGACCACCCGAAGAGCTCGCCGTAGAACGCGCGCGTCGCGTCAGGATCAGCCGAGCGAATCTCGAAGTGCACCACTGGATTTCCCACGTTCGTCTCCCGTGTCGTGTTCCGGTCGTTCACAGCTGACGACGATCAGCCGGCGACGAAATCGACAGCGAGACGAGAAATTTCCCGGCGCTAGCTCGGATGGAGACCGCACGAGAGCAGCGCGCTCCGGTAGTGACTGCCGAGCCAGCGCCAACCGCGCGACGAGTACGGGTGGATGTGGTCCGCCGGTGGATTGCGACTGGCGAGGAGGCTGGCGTCGGCATGCACCGCAACGTTCCAGTCGACGACACGGACGTTGTGGTGAACGGCTGCGAGATGCCGAATCGCATGATTGATGTCGACCGCGACCGTGCCCCTGCCGAGAAAATCGGCGTTCGTGTTGATGGTCACGAAGACCACGCACGATCGTGACTGCACCAGGTTCCACACGGTGTTGAACCCGGTGAGCCAGTCGAGGTGAGTCCGGGCCTGCATCGCGTCGTTCGTGCCGAGGTTGACCACCACGGCTTTGGGCTCCCGCTGCAACTCGCCGCGCAACGCCGGAATCATCTCGTCGATGCGCTTGCCGTCGATGGCACGCATGTAGAGCGCATACCCGTTGAGCTCGGCCTCCACACCGGGCGCGCTGATGACGGTGATGGAGTCGCCCACGACCGCAACGACCGGCGCCTTGCCGGCGCCGCACCCGGCGAGGAGGAGTGAGCTACCGACGATGAGACACATCGCGAACCTCACGGAGGAGATGGTAGAGGCCGCTGCATCGCGCACGGTCGCGCCCGTCTTGGCTCCGTGGGTCAGTGACGCGATACTTCGCTCGGTGAGGCCGTGAGGATCGAAGCCGTACGGGGTGACATCACGCAAGAACGCGTCGATGCCGTCGTGAACGCGGCCAACAACGCGCTGCGTCGCGGCGCGGGGGTGTGCGGCGCGATCTTCGCCGCGGCGGGAAGCCGGCTCGACTCGGCCTGCGCGGCGATCGGAGCCTGCGCCACCGGTGACGCGGTCGCGACGCCCGGCTTCGAGCTGCCGGCCCGCTGGATCGTGCACACCGTCGGACCCGTGTGGCACGGCGGCGACCGCGGGGAGCCGGCGCTGCTCGCGTCGTGCTACCGCCGCTCGATCGAAGTCGCTCGAGCCGAGCGCGCGACAACCATTGCGTTCCCCGCGATCTCCACCGGGATCTTCGGGTACCCGCCCGGAGCGGCGGCACGGATCGCGGTCGCAACGGTGCGCGACGCCGGTGGCGCCCTCGACGTCGTCCGGCTGGTCGCGTTCGACGAGCCGACCCTGCAGCTGTACCGCGAGTTGCTCGAGGATCAGAGCCGATAGTCCTCACGGAGTGGGCTCTCCGACTCTGCCTCGGTAGGGAGCGGTCTCTCATGATCGAAGGACTGCCGATCCAGCCGAGGTTGAGCGAATGCGTCGCACGCGGTTCTTCGGGATGTTGCTGATGCTCGTCGTCGTCGGCGGCTGCGGGATGTTCGCGTGGCGCTGGGAGCAGCGTGGCCCCGGCCGAGCGTCAGTGGGCGGCGCAATCGGGCGGTTCCGCTCGTCGGCCGCGGTCACGACACCCACCCGCGCGCTGCAACCACGACCCGGCGTGTACCTCTACTCGGGTACCGGGAGCGAGTCACTCTCGTTCCTGTCCACGCACCAGGGCCAGGGGCCGACCGAGCCGGGGACGGTGACGCTGCAACCGAACGGATGCTGGCAGTTCCGGATCGACTTCAACTCGTTCCACTACCAAACGTGGAATCGGTGCGCGACGAACGGGAAGCTGACCGAGTCGGGCGGGACGACCGGCCAGAAGTTCGACTTCGTCACCCTTGCGATGAGCGAGCGCAGCGGAGTGACCTGCGACCCACCGTTCGTGGTCGCAGAGATCGGCGGCACGCCCGGCGCGACCTCGCCCGTGCGGTGCGTCGGGCATTCGCAAACGACGAAGTCGACATTTGTCGAGGTCGGGACGTCGACCTTCGTCGGCCGCGACACGGTCGCGGTTGGCGATACCGACGTTCCCGCGCTACACAACCGCGAAACGCTCTTGTTGACGGGCGGCCAAACCGGGGAAGTCCACGTCGACATCTGGTTCGCAGCGTCCGACGGTCTGCCCCTGAAGGAGACACACAGCATTCACGTCGTGTCACCCGCGCCGGCTCCGCTCAACCAGGTCACGTACGACGAGCTCGGGAGCTGGCAACTGCAGTCGCTGAGTCCGCGCACCTGAAGGGAGAGCGATCGTGCAACGGCTGTCCGGAACCGACTCGCTGTTCCTGGCCGGGGAGACGCCGGCCTGGCATCAGCACGTCGCCGGACTGAGCATCCTCGATCCCGCCGACGCGGCGGGCTTCGGCTTCGAGGCGGTCGTGCGCAGCGTCGCCGACCGTCTCCCGGCGATCCCCAAGCTCACCTGGCGCCTGAAGGGCTCGCGATTGGGGCTCGACCGCGCGGTGTGGGTCCGTGATCCCGACTTCGACATCCGCCGCCACGTGCGCAAGGTCGACGTCCCGGCGCCGGGAGGCGCGCGCGAGACCGCAGCCGTCGTCGGAGAGATTCTCGGCGAGCAGCTCGATCGGAGGTATCCACTCTGGGAGATCTGGTACCTCGACGGCGTGATCAACGGGCGGGTCGGGTTCCTGATGAAGTACCACCATTGCCTGCTCGACGGCGTCGCCGGAAGCGGCATGGCCGCGCTCCTGCTCGACTTCGAGGCCTCACCGCCGGTGCGAGAGCTCCCGCCGCTCCCCGCCCTGCCACCTGATCCCGGCGACACAGTTCTGCTGCTGCACAGCGTCGCGCGGAGCCTCGCGGCGCCCTGGCACGCCGCGCAATACGGGTTCCGCCTTGCGCGCCGGGCGATCGATGTCATCGGGTACGCGCGCTCCGAGCATCCGAAGCCCGACGTGAGCGCGATGGTTCGAGCGCCGCGCACGTCGTTCAATCACGCGATCGGACCGCGGCGGGCGATGGCGTTCACGAGCATCGCGAAGGAAGACGTACAGGCACTGCGAAGTCGGTACGGCGTGAAGTTCAACGACATCGCGCTGGCGCTCTGCTCGGGCGCGCTGCGCGCCTATCTCGACGGACGCGACGAGTTGCCCGCGCGGACGCTCACCGCGGGAGTGCCCGTGTCGACCCGTACGAGCGGCGACGCCGCGCTCGACAACCAGATCTCGTACATGGTCGTGCCCCTCGCGACCGATGTCGGCGACGACGCCGAGCGCCTGATCACGATCGCCCGGAACACGCGTGCGGCCAAGGAGATGCATGCCGCGCTGCAAGCACATCCGATCGGCTCGATCGGCGATGCCGCGCCGCCGTGGGCACTGGCGGCGGCGGTACGCCTCGCGTACGAGTCGCATCTCCTTTCGTACGTGCCCGGCATGATGAACACGATCGTCTCGAACGTCGCCGGGCCGACGTTCCCGCTCTTCGTGGCCGGCGCCCGACTCACCGGTATCTTCTCCGCGAGCGTGATCCTCGAAGGAATGGGTGTGAACATCACAGTCTTCACGTTCGCAGACCGCGTCGACTTCGGGATCCACGTCGATCCTGATCTCGTTCCCGACCCGTGGCTCCTCGCCGACGCGATCCCCCGGGCGCTCGAAGCGTTGATGTCGAAGTCCGAGCTCGGCGAACCCACGCCGGTCGAAGACGCATTCGGCGTCACGTCCGCCCGGTCAGCTCCGTGATCTCCGGCTCCGTCCACCCCGACTTCGGTGGTGTCACCGAATCGCTCCGCCGCGTCGCGATGCACAAACGCGGCGGAGGGGCGGCCGTCGCGGTGTATCACCGCGGCGAGCTCGTCGTCGATGCGTGGACGGGCGCCCGCAACGCCGCCGGCGCGCCGTGGCAGTCGGACACGATGGCGATGAGCTTCTCGACGACGAAAGGCGTCGTCGCCACGACGTTGCACCGGCTCGCCGACCGCGGGTTGGTGCGCTACGACGAGCCCGTCGCGACGTACTGGCCCGAATTCGCAGCCGGGGGCAAGGAGCATGTCACCGTCCGGCACCTCCTCACCCACTCCGCCGGCCTCCATCATCTGCGCGGCGTCATCTCGGACGCCTACGAGATGCTCGATTGGGACCTCGTGTGCACGCGCCTCGCCGCGGAAACCTCGCGCTACGAGCCCGGGAGCCGTCACGGGTACCACGGGATCACGTACGGCTTCCTCGTGGGAGAGGTGATCCGGCGCGTCACCGGTCTCTCCGTGCACGACGCAGTCGACGCCGAGGTCGTGCAGCCACTCGGGCTCGACGGAATGGTGATCGGCGCACCACCGCACGAGCGCGACCGCATCGCCGAGCTGATCGTCCGCTTCGGCGACGCCGAGCGAGCCGAGCGGTTCGCGCGACGCGCCGAACGGATCGCATGGCTCCGCCCGACTGTCGAGACGTTCATGGTTCCCGGATCCGACCGGCTGTTCGCGTCGCGAGACGTGCTCGACTCGGAGATCCCGGCAATCAACGGCTGCTTCACTGCTCGCTCGTTGGCACGCATGTACGCCGCGCTGGCGGGCGGTGGCGTCCTCGACGGCATCCGGTACCTGTCCACGGAAACGCTGCGGCAAGCGACCCAGGTCCAGTCGACGCAGCGCGACATCGTGGTCGGCTTCCCGATGCGCTGGCGACTCGGATACCACGTCGCCGCGACGACACGCGGCGTGATCCCGAATGGGTTCGGCCACTTCGGATTCGGCGGGTCGGGAGCATGGGCCGATCCCGACAACGATCTCGCAGTCGCGTTCGTGTGCAACCGGGTCGCGGGCACCCCGTTCGGCGACACCCGGTTGCTCCGCATCGGCGCCCGCGCCCGTGCCGCCGCGATGATGCGAGACGGCACGGTTGCGCCGAGTCGTCGTAGGTGAGAACGTCAGGCTCGCGAAACCGGGAGCCTGCGTATGTCCGACATCGTCGAGTCGCTCACCGACGTCGTCGGCCCCGATGCCGTCTCGAGCGGGGATGCGGTCTCCGACGACTACGCGCACGACGAGGCGCTCACCGCGACCGCTCGGCGCCCGGTCGCGGTCGTGCGACCCGCCGACACCGCGGAGGTCACGCGCATCGTCGCGCTTGCCGCGGAGGCGGGCGTTCCACTCACCGCGCGGGGATCGGGTACCGGTCTGTCGGGCGCGTGCATCCCCGCGGAGGGCGGGATCGTCGTGTCGTTCGAGCGGATGAACCGCATCCTCGAGATCGACCTCGACAACCACGTTGCGGTGGTGCAACCGGGAGTGACCCTCGATCAGCTCGACGACGCCACCCGTCCGCACGGCCTCGTGTACCCCGTGTTCCCGGGCGAGAGCTCTGCGAGCCTCGGCGGCAACGTCGCGACCAATGCGGGCGGGATGCGCGCCGTGAAGTACGGCGTGACGCGCCACCAGGTACTCGGCCTCGAAGCGGTGCTCGGCACCGGCGAAGCGATCCGCACCGGCGGCAAATTCGTGAAAGCCACGACGGGCTACGACCTCACGCAACTCGTCGTCGGTTCCGAGGGAACGCTCGCGCTCGTGACCGAAGCGACACTCCGTCTCTACCCGAGGCCCGAGCACGCGGCCACGGTGTTGGCGCCGTTCACGACGTTGACCGCCGTGACCGCGGCGGTTCCGAAGATCATCGCGAGCGGTGTGGGCCCGCTGCTGGTCGAGTACATCGACTTCATCACGATGGACGCCATCGCGAACAGCAACGGGGTCGAGCTCGGTGTCGACCCCGCGATCAAGGCGCAATCGCTCGCGTACCTCGTGATCGTGCTGGAGGACCGTCGCGACGACCGTCTCGAGGAGAACACCGAAGAGCTGGCGATGCTGCTCGCCGAGCTCGGCGCGCTCGACGTGTACGTGCTCCCGGCGGCATCGGGCGCCCGGTTGATCGAAGCGCGCGAGAAGGCGTTCTGGACCGCGAAGGCGGCCGGCGCCGACGACATCATCGACATGGTGGTGCCGAGGGCCTCGATGCCGCAGTACCTCGCCGCGGTCGGCGAGCTCGGGAAGGCGTGCGGTTCGCTCGTGGTCGGCTGCGGTCACGCCGGCGACGGCAACGTCCACCTCTCGGTGTTCCAGAAGGACCCGGCCGTCCGGCACCGGCTCGTCCACGACATCTTCGCCGCGGGCATGGAGCTGGGCGGCGAGATCTCGGGCGAGCACGGCATCGGCACGGAGAAGAAGGAATACGTGGCGGCCCTCGTCGACCCCGCGAAGCTCGACTTGATGCGCCGGATCAAGACTGCGTTCGATCCGCACGGCATCCTCAACCCCGGCACCATCTTCGACATGGTCCCGGCTCCCACGAGCGAGGACGAAACGTGAACGGAGCGCAAGCACTCATTCGCACTCTCGTCGCCTGCGGCGTCGAGACGTGCTTCATGAATCCCGGCACGTCGGAGATGCACTTCGTGGCCGCGCTCGACGCGGTGCCGGAGATGCACAGCGTGCTCGCCCTCTTCGAAGGCGTGGCCACCGGCGCCGCCGACGGCTACGCACGAATGGCCGACCGGCCCGCGGCAACGCTGCTGCACCTCGGGCCCGGCCTCGGCAACGGGCTCGCCAACCTGCACAACGCCCGGCGCGCCCAGACCCCCGTCGTCAACATCGTCGGTGATCACGCGACCTACCACAAGCAATACGACGCCCAACTCGAGTCCGACATCGAGACCGTCGCCCGCAACGTGTCGAGCTTCATCCGCCGGTCGGCCAAGACCGAAGAGGTGGGCGCCGACGCGGCCGACACCGTCGCCGCCGCGTTCGGTCCTCCGGGTCAGGTCGCCACCTTGCTGTTGCCGGCCGACATCTCGTGGAGCGACGGCGGAGAGCCGGCCGCCGCGAAACCGCCCGCGCGCCGCGCGGCCGCCGCCGACAGCACGGTTCGCGCGATCGCCGCGGCCCTGCAGTCGGGTGAGCCGGCCGTGCTGCTCGTCGGCGGGAGCGCGTGCCGCGCGGACACGCTCGAGCTCGCCCGCTCGATCGCCGACGCGACCGGCGCCAAGCTGTTGTGCGAGACGTTCCCGGCGCGCATCGAGCGCGGCGCGGGGCGCGTGCCCGTCGATCGCATCGCGTACCTCGCCGAGTTCGCGACGATGCAACTCGAGGGTGCGCGTCACCTCGTGACCGTCGACGCCAAGGCGCCGGTGTCGTTCTTCGCGTACCCGGAGAAGGCGAGCTGGCTCGCGCCCGACGGCTGCGAGGTGCACACCCTGGCCGGCCCTTCCGACGACGCACCCGGCGCGCTGGCTTCGCTGGCCGAAGCACTGGGCGCGACTTCCGGGCGCGCCGAGCGCCAGCAGCTCGCACGTCCCGACCTGCCCACCGGGGCCCTCACCGCGCAGACCCTGTGCGCCGCGCTCGGCGCGCTGCTCCCCGAAGGCGCGATCGTCTCCGACGAAGGCAACACGACCGGGCTGTTCGCGGCGGGAGCGACCGCGGGCGCGCCGCCCCACGACTGGCTCACCCTCACCGGCGGCGCGATCGGCCAGGGACTGCCCGTGGCCGTCGGTGCGGCGGTCGCGTGCCCCGATCGGCGGGTCGTCGCGCTCGAGTCCGACGGCAGCGCGATGTACACGATGCAAGCCTGGTGGACGATGGCGCGCGAAGGTCTCGACGTCACCACGATCCTGTGCAACAACAGCTCGTACGCCGTGCTCAACATGGAGCTCGGACGCGTGGGCGTCGAGGGCGCCGGGCCCCGGGCGAAGGAAATGCTCGACATCAGCCGGCCCGACCTCGACTTCGTCTCGATGGCACGAGGGATGGGTGTGGCCGCGACGCGCGCGACCACCGCCGAGGAGTTCAACGACCAACTCGCCCGCGCGCTGGCAACGCCCGGACCAAACCTTGTCGAGGCGATCGTGCCCTCGATCGTGTGACGAGCCCACCGCCGGAGTTGCGTGGCAGGATGACGGCATGACGACCACACGCATGGAAGTACAACGGGCGATCGCCACCGACCCGGCGACGATCTTCCGGGTGCTCTCCGACCCGAAGGGCCACGTGACGATCGACAGCTCCGGGATGCTGCAGGACTCCACCGGCGACCCGGCGACGGCCGTTGGTGACACGTTCGTCGTGCACATGGACCGGGAGTCGCTCAACGACTACCCGCTGGGCCGCTACGACGTGACCGTGAAGATCACGAAGTTCACGCCCGACCGGGAGATCGCGTGGACGATCGAGGGGGTGATCAAGCCGCCGCTCGGCCACGTCTACGGCTACACGCTCGAGCCGATCGACGGCGGAACGCTCGTCACCTCGTACTACGACTGGTCGGCGGTCGACGCGGAGCGGGCCGCGATCTTCCCCATCATGGCCGAGGGCGCGCTGCGCGCGACGTTGGGGATCCTCGCCCGCACGGTCGCGCCCGGTCCGCTCGCGGGCGCCTCGTAGCCGGGTCAGCGGTCGAACACGCTCACGACCTCCACGTGGAACGTGTGGGGGAACATGTCGACCAGCGTGATCGCGCTCGGGGCGAATCCGGCGCCGCGCAACAAGCCGACGTCGCGCCCGAGGCTCGCGGCGTCGCAACTCACCAACACGAGCCGGCGCGCGCCGCTGCCCACGACCGTCGCGACGCCGGCGCGCCCCAAGCCGGTCCGACTCGGGTCGGCGATCACGAGATCGGCCGGGGTGGGTGACCACTGCGTCACGTCGGCGCCGACCACTTCCGCACCGCACGCCCGGAGGTTCATGCGGGCGTCCTTCACCGCGCTCGTCGACGACTCGACCGCGGTGACCGACCAACCCCGGTCGGCGAGCACACCCGCGAACACACCGACGCCGCTGTAGAGGTCGAGGGCGACGGTGGCGGCGCCCATCTCGTCGGCCGCGTCACCCGCGAGACGCGCCAACTCGTCGACACCGTCGGCCCGGGTCTGGAAGAACGAAGCAGCCGAGATGCGCCAGCGCCGCCCGGCCGCCTCCTCGTGCATGTACTTGCTGTGCACGTCGTCGGGCACGACGATCCCGCGTCGGCGCGGCGTGGGCGCGGCGAGGCGCTCACCGGTCCGGCTGCCGCACCGCAACACGACTTCCTT
>CAZLEC010000047.1:0-13429 GCA_964558245.1 uncultured Burkholderiales bacterium
TGTGGTGAACGAGCGAATTGACCTGGCGATCATCGGCGCGGGGCCCTACGGGCTCAGCGCGGCGGCGCACCTGCGGAACGCCGGCCGCGAGCCGCGCGTCTTCGGCGAGCCGTTGCGGTTCTGGAGCACACACACGCCGCTCGGCATGTGGTTGCGGTCGCCGTATCACGGCAGCGACATCGGTGCGCCCGAGTTGAAGCTCACGTTGCAGGACTTCGAACGCGACACGCAGCATCCGGTTGACGTTCCGATCCCGGTCGACCGCTTCGTCGAATACGGGAAATGGTTCCAACAGCGCGCGGTGCCCGACCTCGATCAACGTGAAGTCGATCGGATCGAGCTCGGCGATTCCGGATTCCGCCTCCACGTCGAGGGCGATACGTTCGAGGCCTCGCAGGTCGTCGTAGCTGCAGGAATAGGCAAGTTCGCGCGCCGGCCGCCGCAGTTCGCGTCGTTCGATCGCGATGTCGTGTCGCACACCGTCGAGGAGCACGATCTCGGTATCTTCCGGGGCCGGCGGGTGAGCGTTGTCGGTGGCGGGCAGAGCGCGCTCGAGTCGGCGGCGCTGCTGCATGAAGCGGGAGCCGACGTCGACGTGCTCGTCCGCGCTCCGGCGGTGCGCTGGATCCTCGGTGAGGCGCGCCGGCACACGATTCCGTGGCTCAACCGGCTGCTGTACGCCCCGGCGGCGGTCGGACCGGCCGGCCTCAGCCAGCTGAACCAGCGGCCCGCCCTCTACCGGTTCGTTCCCGGTCCGCTGCACGATCCGTTCGACCGCCGGTCCATCCGCTCTGCGGGCGCAGCCTGGTTGGTGCCGCGTGTCGAAGGCGTCCCGATCCGTACGGGCATCGACGTCACCGAGGCGACGCGCGCGGGCGAAGGTATCCAACTCCGGCTCAGCAACGGGACGCGGCAAACCGTTGATCACGTGCTCCTCGGAACGGGCTTCCGGATCGAACTTGCGAAGTATCCGTTCTGGAGCCCCGAGGTCATCAACGCAATTACTTGCGTCCGCGGATATCCACGATTGACCCAGAACTTCGAAACTACGGTTCCTGGTCTCTACGTAACCGGAGCACCTGCCGCCCCCACCTTCGGACCGTTGATGCGATTCGTCGCGGGCAGCGGGTTTGCCGGTCGGTCGATTGCGAGGGCGCTCGCTCGATGACGCGCGATGTCGCGCGACGCGATGTCGGCGCGCTCGTCGTAGGCGGTAGCTACCGAGCGCTCGGAATCGTGCGCAGCCTCGGACGCCGCGGCATCGAGGTGTGGGTCGCGCAACACGAAGATCGTCTGGCCGGGCTCTCGCGCTACGCGCACCGTCGGTTGCGGTGGCCGCTCGGTGGTGACGCGGTGCAGACCGAGCATCTCCTCAAGCTCGCCGAGGAGCACGGTCTCAAAGGTTGGGTGTTGTTCCCGACCGACGACAAGGTCGCCGCGATGATCAGCCGCAACTACGACGCGCTCGAAGGTTGCTACCGGCTCACGACGTCACCGTGGGAGCAATATTCCGTCGCGCAAGACAAGCGACTCACGTACGCACGCGCGTCGGCACTCGGTCTCGGAATACCCGCGACGTGGTACACCGAAACACTCGAGCAGGCCGCCGGGCTCGACCTCGAGTATCCGGTGATCCTCAAGCCCGCGTCGGGCGAGATCGACAATCCGCTCACCCACGTGAAGGCGTGGCGCATCGACGACCGTCCGTCGTTGTTGGCGCGCTACTCGGAGGCGTGTGGCTTCCTGCGCACCGGTCACGTGATGATCCAGGAGA
The DNA here is from genome assembly GCA_964558245.1 of uncultured Burkholderiales bacterium. Lineage (GTDB taxonomy): Bacteria > Actinomycetota > Acidimicrobiia > IMCC26256 > PALSA-610 > JBBQER01. The sequence continues at coordinate 1,775 of CAZLEC010000047.1, forward strand.
TGATCCCGGGGGGCGGGGAGTGCCAGCTGGCGTTCGCCGGGGCGTGTCGCGACGGCGAAGCTCGCGCCTTCGTCTCCGCGCGCCGCACCCGACAGATGCCGATGGACTTCGGGCGGGCCAGCACCTTCGTGGAGACGACCGACGAGCCCGACGTGATCGAGCAGGGGATGCGGCTCGTCGCCGATCTCCGGCTCACCGGGCTCGTGGAGGTCGAGTTCAAGCGCGATCCGCGTACCGGGCAGTTGAAGGTCCTCGACGTGAACGGCCGTACGTGGGGTTGGCACTCCATCGGCGCGGCCGCCGGCGCCGACTTCCCGTACGTCACCTGGCAGCTCGCGATGGGCGAGGAGCCGCCGAGAGTGCAAGGGCGAGCCGGGGTGCGCTGGGTCCGACTCTCGACCGACGTGCCGATCTCGATGCGCGAGGTGCTCTCCGGCAACATGACGATGCGCGCCTATCTGCGCTCGATGCGACCGCCGCTCGAGGGCCCCATCTCCGCGAGGGACGATCCGCTGCCCGGGCTGGTCGAGCTCCCGACCGTCGCCTGGCACGTCGCGCGCCGGGCATCGCAATAGATGGCAGCGTCGCAGTCGCGCCGCAGTCACACGAAGTAGCGGTACAGGATCTCGCCCGCGCGCCGGGTGACGTCGTCGGGGACGTCCTCGCGGGTGAGGAGCGTCGTCAGCTCGCCCAGTACCGGCCGCGCTTCCGCAGCGACGGGGTTCGCGTAGCCCGCCGGCTCGTAGCGCAACACCGACACCCGGCGCTCCTCGGTCGCGAACTTGCGCTTGTACGCGACGAGGCCGGGTTGATCGAGGTCGCTCACGCCCCAGTCGTAGCTCGTGCACCCGCGCCGGTGGGCGCGCAGCAGGCTCTCCCAACCGAGCAGCTCGTTGGGCCTCACCGCGGACCGTTCGAGGATCGACGCGCCGAACTTGTAGTACCACACCCCGTTCCACACGAGGTAGACGGCGCCGGCGATCACGTCGCCTTCGTGCTCGGCGAGCCCGACGGCGATGCCTTCGTCGGGGCCGAATTGCTTCCAGATGTTCTCGAAGAAGGACAACGGCTGCGCGAGCAGGTGGTACTTCCGCTTGCGGGTCCGCCGGTGGAGGTCGTGGAACGCGCTCACGTCTTCGAGGTCGGAGCCGAAGCGCACGGTCACGCCGTGACGCGTCGCGGCCCGCACGTTTTGGCGCGCCTGCGGGCTCAACGCCGCGAAGAGCTGTTCCTCGTCGCGTTCGAGCGTCGTGCAGTGCCACGCGAGCTCGTCGGCGAGCGCGAACCGCTGGTCGCGGCGCGGCACGTCGGCGTTGAGCACGCGGAGTTGGAGCGGTACGCCGCGGGCGAGCAGCGGGTCGACGAGCGCGTGCCAATCGTCGTCGGTGTCGACGACCGGATCGACGTAGTCGCAGAACGGGACGCTCGACTGGCGCACGCCGAGGAAGTCGTCGATCTCGGCGAACGCGAGACCGGCGCGGGCCCGGTCGCCGTCGAGCAACACGTGTGCGGCGATGTCGAAGCCGTAGGTGTCGCGGATCGCCGCGAGCCACGAAGGTGAGGCGAAGAGGCTGGCGCGTGAGGTCGTCGCGAGATCGCGCCAGGCCGGATGGTTGAGCGGATCGATGGTTCGGAGCATCAGCGCGCGCCGTCGCCACGGATCACGACCGGGATCGTGCGGAGGAGAATGCGAAGGTCGAGCCCCAGCGACTGCGTGTCGACGTACTCGAGGTCGAGTTGCAGCATCTCGGGCGTGCTCAATCGGCTCCGCCCGCTGACCTGCCACAGCCCGGTGATCCCGGGCAGCGCATCGGTGCGGCGCCGGAACTCGGGCGGGAACGCTTCGGCCTCCCAGTCGAGCGCAGGCCGCGGACCGACGAGCGACATCTCGCCGCGTACGACGTTGAAGAGTTGGGTGATCTCGTCGAGGCTGGTCGCGCGGATGACGCGCCCGATGCGCGTGACGCGGGGATCGGCTGCGAGCTTGAAGCTCGCGCCGACCGCTCGGCTCGTGCCCGCGAGCTCGTCGTGGATTGCCTGCCGCAGTGCGCTGTCGTCGTCGGGCGCGCTCACGACCATCGACCGGAACTTCAGCATCGTGAACGGGCGGTTGCCCAACCCGACGCGCGACTGGCGGAACAGCACCGGTCCGGGGCTCGTGGCTTTGATGATGATCGCGATCAGCACCAGCAGCGGCGACAGGATCGCGAGCAGCGGGAGCGTGATCAAGAGGTCGAGCGCGCGTTTGCTCATGGCCCGCTCGCCTGGCGTACCCACGGCTGGGGCACCTCCGCCAGCGGCTCGAGGGAGTCGCGGGCCCGCGGCTGGCCCGGCGGCACGATCAGATTCGCGCTGAGCCCCAACAGGCAGAAGAACAGGTCGCCCCCGCCCCGCAAGGTGAGGTGAGAATCGGTCAGCGTGAGGAACAGGAGGCACCAAAGCGCGGCACGGGTCGCGAGCGCCGCGACCCCGATGTCGTCGCCGGCGCGTTGGTCGGCCACGCGTTTGGTATGGGCGAACCCGCGCTTCAGGAACCACAGGAACGCGCAAACGAGCGGGATGCCGCCCACCCAGAAGAACCAGAGGTAGCCACTCTCGAGATAGATCACGTCGCGGTACGTCTCGGGCGCGGGAAGAACCGTGTTGGGACGTATGCCGAGCACCCAGTGGAATCCCGCGAGTTGCGGCAGGTAGAAGGTCGTGAGGTTGTCGACGCGCACCTGCCAGCTCTGCGGCAGCCAACTCCCGCCGCCGAAGCCCGACAACCGCGTCGCGATCACGGGCCAGGCAACCAACGCGCCCAACACTGCGACCGGCCCGAGCCACTTGGCCAAGCGGCGGATTTGGCCCTCGTGGTGCGCGATCACGAGCACCACGATGAACGCCTCGATCCAGGCCGAGAACTGGCCCGTGCCGAGGATGCCGAGGAACACGAGACCGGCGATCGCGATGATGAGGCGGCGATGATCCTTGTGGCGCAGCAACCACACGAGCACGATCGCGAACGTGTACGAGAGGTAGTCGCCGACTGCGATCGACGAACCGAGCGTCGCGCCTCCGCGACCCGTGGTGTTGTCGAGCACCACCGGTGTCCACGGGCCGCCCGGTTTCCAGATGCCGAGCGAGTCGAGGATCGCGAGCAGCGAGAGCAAGCTCGCGCTCACGAGCAGGATCCACAAGCACCGTCGAACCTGCTCCGGCGTGCGCACGACCCATCTGAACAACACGTAGAGCGCCGCGAGCCTCCACAGGACGATCGTGTCGAAGAGATCGGTGCTGCTCGGGATCCGCGCGCGGGCGAGCATCCAGAACAGCGGCCACACCGACGCGAGCGCGCAGAGCAAGATGACGGAGCGGTCGAGCCTCGTGATGCGCACGCTCAATCGTTCGCCGCGCGCCGCTCGCACCAACACCCCGCCGAGCACGGCCGCGACGAGCACGCCCTGGAGCGCTTCGCTCGGGCGCACGAGCGGGATGAGGACGCCGCGATCGATGCCGCCGATGAACGGCTGGGTGGCAAGGAAGACGTACGCGGCAGCAACGGGTCGGCGCGCGACGAACACCAAGAAGGCGAAGAACAGCAGCGCGAAGGGGAGCAGCAGGATTGCGAGGCCGACGGTCGCGGCCGCGAGCGCCACGGCCGCCACCACGATGAACGCGAGCGTCCCGAACAAGACGCGGTCGCTCTTGGTCGGCGTCGCGGGGACCGTGAGCAACTTCACGTGGCGCCTCCGGATCCCGGCGGCACGGCGGCTCCGGGGAACCGAGGCCCCGCGCGTCCCGACCCGAAGCGCAGGCTCGGAGGCAACTCCGGCGCGCCGAGCGCGGCCTGCACGGCGACGTACGCCACCAGGCCGACGGCGACGCCGAGCACGACGCCCACGAGCGCGCCGAGGTGCCCGCCCACCGCGCTCTGCACGATGCGTCCAAGCACCGCGGCCGGCGTGATCGTGACCGCGGCGGTCGCGATGTGCCGGAGCAGGCTCTGCCCGCGAGACGCGTGCACGGTGTGCGTGCCGCGGCGCGCGGCGCGGTCGGTGATCGTCGAGCGGGCCAACTCGCCGGCCGTGACGAGCAGGCCGAGCGCGAACAGCATCTTCGGACCGTCGAACACCGCGGCGGCGATGGGAGCGGTCACCAACAGGAAGCCAACCAGCGCCGCGCACGCGAGGAGCGGGGCCTTCACGTCGTGGCGGGCGTAGCAGGTCTGTTTCGCGAACTCGTACATCGTGGCGCCGATCAGGGCCAGACCCATTCCCGCGATCGACGCGCTCAGCAGCGCGACACCGTCGCCCTTGCGCATCTGCCCGAAGGCGATCGCCTGCGCGATCGGCTTGGCCGAGATGAGGAGCACGAGCGTGGCGGGTACCGCGACGAACCACGCCCAGGAGACTCCGCGGTCGTAGGTATCACGGAACTCGGCGAATCGGTTGTGCAGTGCTTCGAGCGAGAGTCGCGGGAGCAGCACGGTGCCGACCGACCGGGCGCTCAGCGCGACCGGCAGGTAATAGAAGTTGATGCCGACCTGGACGGCCACGACGCCGCCCGGCACGGTTCCGGCCGCCACGATGAGGATGAACAGCCACGACGCGTCCAGGCTCGCGGTGACGATTGCCGGCCCGACCCGTCGCGACAACGCGCGCAGCGCGGGATTCTGCCAGCGGAACGACGGCCAGAGCGGTAGCCCGCACCGCGCGGCGCCGAAGCACTGGAGCGCCGTGTGCACCGCGACCGCGAGGGTCGCGCCGGCGCCGAGGAACACCAGGTAGCCGGTCGACACGTTGGTGGTGTCCCGGCCGAACAGGTGCGCGACGAGTATCAGCGTCGCGATGAGACCGAGATTCTCGAGCGCGGGGGCCCCGGCGGCGAGCGCAAAGTGGCCGCGCGCGTTCTGCGCGGCCTGGGCGACTGCTTGGAGTCCGTACATACCGATCTGCGGCAGCACCAGGAACAGGAGCACCCAACATTCGGTGCGCGCCCGCGCCGACTGGACGTGGCCGTGAACGCCGAACGTCAGCAGGTGCACGATGACCGGCGATGCGATCGTGACCGCGATCGCCACCGCAAAGAACCCCGCGATCACCACGCCCACGAGTTGGCGCAGGAGCTTCTGCGTCTCTTCGAGCCCACGGTGGTCGAGCTCGGCGACGAGGATGGGAATGATCAGCTCGGTCAGCAGCGTGCCGGCCATGAGGTTCTGCGTGAGGTTCGGGACCGAGTTCGTCGCCTGGAAGATGTTCGCGAAGAACGTCGGGCCGAGGATCGCGCCGGCGACGACGACGCGCAGCAAGCCGGTGAAGCGGCTGAAGAGGGTCCATCCCGCGACCCCGAAGCTGGCCGACATCTCCTTGCCGACGCCGGCGTCGTCGTCGGATCGGTCGTCGGGCGCGGCGGTTCGCTCGCCGGCCCCTTGCGGGTCGGTCTCGGTCGCGGTGCGATCGCGACGACGAACCTGACGCCGCATCAATCGAGCTGATCGTTCGGTGCCCGCTTGAGCCGGCGCCGGAGCAACAGCGTGAGCGCGATGACCGCGAGCATGATGCCCGCGAGCGCGCCGGCGAGCCCGGCGCGCATCGGCTTCGGCGATACCGGTCCGTTCAACACGTACGGCGGCGTTTGCTGCTGGATGTGCGGCTGCGACAGGTTGTCGACCGTCACCGCGTCGAGCCGGCCCTGCAGCGTCGTGACCTCTCCGTTGAGGAAGGTGATCTGCGACTGCACCGAGAGCTCCGCGGGTGACTCCGGCGGGTTGGGATTCGTGACCGAAGCGAGGGACTGGCGCTTCGCCTCGAGATCGTTGAACGACGTCGTGAGCGTGCCGAGTTGGGAGTTGTCCGACGCGATCTGCTTGTTGAGGAACGCCTCGGTGGCCGCGTCCTCGTTGGGCACCTGCTTGAGGTACGACGACGAGATCGCGCCCACGATCGACTGCGCCTGAGATGCGGAGCGGTCGTCGACCTCGATCTGGATGACTTCGCTGTCCTGCAGGATCGTGACGACTTCCTTCTTCGACAGCGCGTCGAAGGTCAGGTGGAACTGCGCGGCGACCGGGTCGAGCACGGCGTGGCTCTCCATGTCGACCATCGCCGACGACAGGGCTCGGTCCTCACGCAAGAACGAGCCCGACGAGAGCGCGGCATTGAGCGGGTAGTAGATCGTGGTGCGCGCCCCGTAGGTCTTCGTGCCCATCTTGCTGAGTCCGTAGGCGAGTCCGGCGCACGCGATCACGATGACGAGCGCGACGGCGAGGTAGCGCATCACGACCTTGCGGGAGATTGGCAGGCGCTTCCACTGGAACATCGCCACCGCGACCGTCTCGGAAGGGACGGGAACCACTGGTGTCCAGCTGCGATTCTGCGGGCGGCTCTCAGCTTCCATTTCCACTTGCGCTCCCTTGGGTCGCCGAGACGAGCACCTCGCACACGCGTTCGACCTCACGAGGAGTGATCGTCGGGAACATCGGGACGGAGACGATCTCGGCCGCGGCGCGTTCGGTCACGGGGAACGTCGATGTTGCGTACTGCCGGAAGGGGTGTTGGCGATGACTCGGGATCGGATAGTGCAGGCCCCATCCGATGCCGTGTGCATCCAGCGCGTTCAACACGGTCGCACGCCGGGCCACGCGCACGATCTCGAGGTGGTGCACGGGAGTAGATCGCGGGTCGCTCTGCAGCACCCGGCAATTTGTAGCGTCCAACAGCTTGCGATACAGGTCGGCTGCCGACCGTCGAGCCGTGTTCCAATCGTCGAGCCGAGTGAGCTTGATCTTGAGGATTGCGGCCTGCAGCGCGTCGAGGCGGCTGTTGCGGCCCGACACTTCGTGCTCGTGCCGTACGCCGAGCCGCCGGCCGTGGTCGGCGAAGGAGCGGATCCGCTCGCTCAGAGCGGAGTCGTCGGTCGTGATGGCTCCGGCGTCGCCGAACGCGCCGAGGTTCTTGCCCGGGTAGAAGCTGAACGCGGACGCGCAGCCGAATGAACCGGCGCGCCGGTCGAGCCACCGCGCGCCGTGGGCCTGGGCGGCGTCCTCGACGAGCGCGATGCCCGCGCGATCGGTGACCTGCGCGATTGCGTCCATGTCGGGCATCTGCCCGTAGAGATCAACGACGATCGCGGCCGCGGTGCGCGGCGTGATCGCGGCTTCGATGCCGGCCGCGGTCACGACGAGTGTCTCGTCGTCGACGTCGACGAACACCGGCGTTGATCCGACGGTGACGATCGCTTCGATCGTTGCGACGAACGTGTTGGCCGGCACGATGATCTCGTCGCCCGGGCCGAGATCGAGCGCGCGCAGGATCAGCTCGAGCGCGTCGGTTCCGTTGGCGACGCCGACACATTCGTTCACGCCGCAGTACGCCGCGAACGCGGCCTCGAATTCGGCGACGTCGTTGCCGCCGATGTACCCGTTGGTCGCGACGACCCGCGCCCACGCCTCGTCGAGCTCGGTCGCGATTTCGGCGTGTTGGGCGGCGAGATCGAGAAATGGGACGTCGCCGTGGAGTGCGGTCATCGTCCTGCGCCCAATTGCACGACGCGTTCCAGAGATCCGGTCGTTTCAGACAATTGGATGTGTCCCCACGTAGCTTGTCGGCTGAGTCAATCAGCGCGTGACGGTCCTCGCAAACCGCACTGATCGGCGACGTGATTGCACTGAGCAAGGGGCCGGGTCCGGCCTGCGTGCCGCTCGGGGCGCGGTTCTCCGCGGTGGGTTCAAGTTGACGCGGCGCTCGTGCCGATAACTCTCTTTGGCCGGAAAGTGCCGCTTCTTGCCTTCACCGGATATGCCGCGCCTCGGTGCATTCATGCATTGCGTGCGCAGCTGTCGGCTTGGTGACGCGAACGAGCTCCGGGGGCGGGGTGCGCGTTTGCGACTGGAGCGGCGTCATCGGGCTTCGGGCACCGGCGAGGGGGCTCCCGATCTCTCGAGTACGTGGCGGACGAGGAGGGAACGGGTATGCACCGGAGACTTCGTACTGCGTTGACAGTGACCGCGGCCGTGGGCACGGCCCTCGCGATCGGGGTTCCGGCTGCGTCGGCGCGGTATCGGTTCGCGGCGACGGCCGGGTCCGACGTCGCGTCGCCCGCGCGGCGCACGACTTCGACCACCATGCGCGCGACAACGACGACGCGCCCGGTGACCACGACGACGCGCCGGAACCGGGGGACCACGACGACCCGGCCCCCGTCGACGACGTCGACGTCCACTTCGACGTCGACCTCCACGTCGACCTCGACGACGACGTCATCCACGTCGACGACGACGTCGACGACTGCACCGGGCGGAACGTCGTCGTCGCCTCCCGCGGCCGGTGGCTACTTCACCTTGTCGGCGCCCGGCGCGGCGTTTCCCTCCGACGCCGACTGCGCGGCGCGTGTTCACATGTCGACGTGGGAGCCGCGTCCGGAGAACGACGTCGCGAATCACACGATGGGGCCGGTGACGAACACGCTCGGCAACTTCTCGCAGTGGAGCGCGACGTGGAACGCGGTGGACCGGCCGCGGATCGACGGACAGTTCGCCGGCACGACCGACGAGATCATTCAGTGGGCCGCGTGCAAGTGGGGACTCTCCGACGAAGCGCTGCGCGCACAAGCGGTCGTCGAGAGCTCGTGGCGCCAGAGTGAGGTCAGCGACTTCGAGCCGCGCAGCAACGGGCACTGCGTTTTCGACGACACCACCGACAGCTCGTGCCCGACGTCGTTCTCGATCATTCAGGTGAAGTGGTACTACCACCCGCAGTATTTCGCCTCGAACTCACCGCAGTCGTCGTATCCGTGGATCAAGAACTCGACTGCGTTCGCGCTCGACCAGGCCGCGGCCGAGATGCGCGGCTGCTACGACGGCCAGAGCACCTATCTCGGCAAGACGACCGGCGACATCTGGGGCTGCATCCAGGACTGGTACTCGGGCGCGTGGACACCGGGTGGCGGCGCCTATGCGAACCAGGTGAAGGCGTACGTGACCAGCAAGCCCTGGCTCACCTGGGCCGGTTGATCGCGCCGCCGACCTACTTGGTCAGGCGTACCGGATTGCCCGACAGCCGGGCGGTCCACGTGGTGGCGTCGTGGAACTGCGCGGGCGGGTAGCTGTAGTGGATCTGGAGCCAGCACTTCGTCAGGTCGCGGTCGTCGCACGTGTAGTCGGTCGGGATCGGGACTTGGATGGTCACCCATTTCCCGTTCCAGTACGACGCACCCGTGGCCGGGTTGAGATCGACCTGCGCAGTGCACCCCCCGCCCATCGACGAGAGTGAGCTCGGGTTCGTGGCCCATTCGGTGAGGGTCGGGTTCGTTCCCCACGGCGTGATCTGACCGCTGATGTAGTCGCCGGCGGTATTGCCGCGTGATTCGGGATGGGAGAACGTGCACGCCGAGAATTCGCCGACGGTACTGCCGGCTGCACCGTGGGTGGCGTCGACCGCGGTCACGGTCAGCGCGCCGGAGATCGGTTGACCGGCCGCGTTGCTGATGTCGCCGACGTCGAAGAAGCTCAGCGTGAGGAACTGCCCGCGCGCCCAGCTCGGGACCCGAGCCAGGTAGAACTGCGGGTTCGGCGTGCTCGGGGTCGCGTTCGCGAAGAGCGACATCTTGGTGATGGCCGACACGTCGACGCTGCCGTCGCCGGTGGGAGTCGTGCCCGCGCAGCTGGTGCACGCGGCCACCGAGAAGTTGTTGACCCCGGCTTCGGGACTGTCGCCGAGCTGGTCTCCGACCTGCACCTGCAGCACGTAGGAGCTCTGGTTCAGCGCGCCACAACCGCCCGCGTCGCTGGAGAAGTCGGCCCACTGGTGGAACGAACGCGCGGTCAGGTCCGCCGCGCCGGCCGCCACCGCGGCCGCCACTGATGCGTAGCCCGGGTACGTCACCTTGCAGATGGGCGGGTCGCCCAACGGCGTCGAGAGGTTGTCGAGCGGATAGAGCGTGTACGTCGTCTTCAGGAGCGGCGCGTTCGCGGTCAACTGCGACAAGGCCTCGTCTCCGGTGCACGCCGGATAGGGCTGGGTGTCCGCGCAGTTCTGACCGTCGTTCACGAAGCCCGGGTCGTACAACTTGATGTTGAGCGGCTGCAGGCTCGGGTTGCTGATCTCGAACAACATGCCGTTCGGGTCGCGGTCGGAGTTGTTGATGTTGTTGCCGCTGCAGTTGTCGGCCGAGGTGTTCTGACACCAACCTTCGTAGATCGCGTTGCCGTCGACCTTGCGGTTGTCCTCGCCCGCGACGCTCGCCCACACGTTCGACTGGAAGCAGGTGTTGCAGCCGGGCGCCTCGCCGAAGTTGCTGCTGGGGCTCCCGAGCTGCACCGGCGGGTCGTACTCCGCGGTCGACGAGCGGTTCACCGAGATCGTGTCGATCCCGAGCGCGCGCGCGAACCATGTGTCGACCTTGGCCTTGACGTCGACCTGGATCTCGTTCGGGCGCAGTGAGCTGTCGTTGTCGCAGCCGGTTCCTTCCGAGCCGTTGACCGCCGTCACTGCCGTCGCGCCGGAGTTCGGGAAGCCGTTGAGGCCGGAGACGCTGACCGCGTGCGGGTCGGCGTTTGCGCAGTTGTCGGGCAGGTAGGTCGCGGCACTGAGCGCGGCCGCGTCGGCGGCATCCTGGGCCTGTTGCGCGACGTAATACGCGTGCCCGAGATCCACCGCGAACGCGGCGACGCCCAACATCACCACGAGCAGGAGCGCGAACCACACGAGCACGAAGCCGCGCTCGTCAGTGGCGCGACTCGTCGGCGCCGGCGGTTCTGCGTTGGAGGGGGGGTGCGTCATCTTGGTCAGGACGGCGAACAGCTACCGGTCGACGTCGGCTCGAGGTCGATCACGATCTGTTCCTTGAAGTTGAGGGTCTTCGCGACGCCGAGGATCCCCGGCGTGAGGAACGGATACTGCGCCTTCACCAACACCGAGAGCTTCCACGCGGTCGGGACGTTGCCGATGGCCGGGCACGCGTCCTCGAAGTGCACCGCGTTGTCCCAGGCCGTGTCGTTGGCGGCGCCCGGGCTGAAGTTGTCGGGAGCGCCGGGAAGGATCCCCTGGTCGAAGCAGATCGACGATGCGCTCGCGGTGAACACGGCGAAGGTGCCCGACGCCGGGGCGCCCGGGCACGAGCTCGGCGCGCTGAACCCGCCCGGGGGCGCCGCGTACACGACGAATTCCACGGCCTGGGCCCGGACCGACTGCCCGAGGCTGGCGTTCACGGCGTTGGCGATCGACTGGAGCTGGCCCTGCTGCTTCGAGAGCGCGGAGCCGATACGGGCGCCCGAGCGGGTGGCGGCCTTGATGCCGGCGGCGTCGGAGAACGCGAAGCCGAAGTCGATGGCGCCGAAGGTGAGCAGCAACACGAGGGGCAGGACCAGGGCGAACTCGACCATCGCCGCGCCCCGCTGGTCACGGCGGCCGAAGAGCCGCGATCGCGCCGTTCTCGTTCGCGTTTCGCCCCGAGCTCGCCGCCCGACAATCCTCGTTCGCATGGATCCCACCTCAGCGCCCGTTGAGCCGGCAGAGTCTAGCCGCAAATCGGTACAATTCCACACCATCCGAACATGGATCGGCCGATGGTCGGGGGTGCCTGAGGGCAACTACGGTGGTGCGATCGGCCGAGGGCGAGCGGGGGGCCGCGTTGGGGGGATCGCGATCGGCGACAGCCAGGCCCGCGCCGGGTCGC
>CAZLEC010000048.1:0-13323 GCA_964558245.1 uncultured Burkholderiales bacterium
TGTACCTCGTGCACTGGCCCGACCGGAACACGCCGTTCGAGGAGACGATGAGCGCGCTCGACGACGTCGTGCGCGACGGCAAGGTCCGCTTCGTCGGCCTGTCGAATTTCAAGCTCGACGAGATCGAGGCCTGTATGGCCGTGCGCCGCGTCGATGTCGTGCAGTACGGGTGGAACATGTTCGACCGGCGCATGCAAGCCGAGATCCTGCCGTACTGCGCGGAGCAGGGTGTCGGGTTCATGGCCTACGGCGGGCTCAGCTACGGGTTGCTCACGGGCACGTTCACCGAGGATCACGACTTCGTCGGCGCCGACTGGCGGGCGCGTCAGGGCAACATGGGAGCCATCAAGGTCTTCGGCGCGCTCTTCGGTCCGGAGAAATTCAAGGACAACGTGCGCGCGGTGAACGAGCTGAAGGACGTCGCCGCTCGATACGGGAAGAGCGTTGCCCAGCTCGCGTTGCGGTGGGCGACCGCGCACCCGGCCGTGAGCACCGCGCTCGTCGGCTGCCGTACGGTCGCCGAGGTCGAGGACAACGTGGGCGCGGTGGGCTGGACGATCAGCGACGCCGACCTCGCCGAGATCGATGCGATCTTCGCCCGCCACGACATCGACACGACCCCCGACTTCTGGATCGAAGAGATATGACGCCGCATGAGTAGGCAGGCGCAGAACCTCCGGTGCGGACAACGGCGGGCTCACATGGCCGCGGTGCGTGATGAAGCGCCGGAGGTCGCAGCCGCATGAGTAGGGGGCTCGTGGGCAAGGTCGCGATCGTCACCGGCGGGGCGAGCGGCTTGGGCCGGGGCATGGTCGAGCTCTTCGTCGAGGAGGGCGCGCACGTCGCGATCGCCGACGTCGACCGCGAGGGTGGCGAGGCACTGGCCGCGGAGCTCGGCGCCGCCGCGGCGTTCGTGCCCACCGATGTCGCCGACGCGGATCAGATCCAAGGTGCGGTCGACTTCGCGATCGAGCGGTTCGGCGGCCTCCACGTGATGTGCAACAACGCCGGGATCGGCGGTTCGTTCAAACGCTTCCTCGACGACGACTTCGCCGATTTCGACCGGGTGATGAAGGTGAACATCCTCGGCGTGATGGTCGGGTGTCAGCGCGCGGCCCGGTACATGGTGAACAACGGTGGAGGCGCCATCGTCAACACCACGTCGATCGGCGGGATCAACGCGGGCGCGGGCGTGATGGCGTACCGCGCCACGAAGGCTGCGGTCATTCACGTCACGCGGTCGTTGGCAGTCGAGCTGGCCCAACACGGCATCCGCGTGAACTGCATCGCCCCGGCGCACATCCCGACCGCGATCAACGCCGCGCTCGACCAGTCGTTGATCGTGCGCGCGATGCAGCCCCTGCAGCGCGTCGGGTCACCGCGAGACGTCGCGGAGGCCGCGCTCTACCTCGCGAGCGACCGGGCCGCGCAGGTCACCGGGATCGTGCTCCCGGTCGACGGGGGCACGACCGCGGGTTCGCCGCCGCGCTCGATCAAGGACCTGAAGGCCGCGCCCGCGAGCGAGACGCCGAAATGAGGCGAACGTGATGCACCGGATCTACTCCTGCGACGATCATCTCGACCTGTCGGCGGTGCCGCCCGACCTCTGGGAGTCTCGGGTGTCTCGCGCGCACGCCGAGCGCGCGCCGCGTGTCGTGACGCGAGACCGGGGTGCGGTGTGGGTGTGCGAGGACCACGTGATGGGGCGGAGCGGGATGCCCGCGAACCGCGAAGCGGTGAAGGCGTTCAGCGCGATCGGCCGGGCGGGCATCGACGACGACGGCTACCGCGCCGGTAACCCGAAGCTGCGCCTCACCGACATGGACCGCGACGGTCTTGCGGCCTCGGTGATCTACGGGCCGCTGTCGCTCGGGTTCCCGATCGACGACCCGGCGCTGCAGGAGGCGTGCTACGCCGCGTGGAACGACTGGGCGGTCGAGGAGTTCAACGCGACCGCGCCCGACCGACTCTGCGTGCTCGCGTTCCTGCCCGGTCATTCGCCCGACGCCGCGGCCGCGGAGCTCGAGCGCTGTGCCGATCGCGGTCACCGCGGCGCGATCATCGGCGCGTTCGACATCGACCTCGGCGACCGGGCATGGGATCGGCTGTGGTCGGCCGCGGAAGCGACGGGTCTGCCGATCAGCTTTCACATCAAGGGCGGCACGTCGTCGAAGCTCAGCTACCAGATCGGGAAGTGGCAGTCGGCGGCGTACGCGAGCGTGCTGCCCCTGCAACTCGACGAACCGCTCGCGATCATGCTCTTCGGGGGCGCGTTGGAACGGCACCCGGGATTCACGCTCGTGCTGGCCGAGTCGGGCGTGGGGTGGTTGCCCTACTTCCTCACCCGCATGGACCTGGAGTGGAAGGCCCTCGGCGACAAGCTCGACTACGCGCCGAGCATCGCGCCGAGCGAGCTGTTCCACCGCCAGGTGATGGCCACGTTCGAGGAGGAGCCGCTCGCCGAGCAGTTCATCCCGCTGCTCGGTGCCGACTCCTGCATGTGGGCGTCGGACTATCCGCACACCGACAGCACGTTCCCGGAGTCGCAGCGCGCGATCGAGCAGACGCTCGGCACGCTCACCGACGCCGACCTCCTGAAGATCACCGCCACCAACTGTGCCCGCATGTACGGGTTCCCGGACGGGTAGCGAGGCGCGGCGGGATGGGTGAGCAACGAATCTCGGGATTCGATCACGTGTCGCTTCCGATGGAGAACGTCGACGCGATGATCGGGTTCTACCGAGCCCTGGGTTTCGACGTGGTGGAGCTGCCTCACGTCGTCTCCGTGTACGTCGGTGAGCAGATGATCAACTTCCACCCGCCGGCAACCTGGCAGCGCGAGAGCTTCACCTTGCGCGCGCCCAACGCCGTACCGCCGTGCGGTGACTTCTGCGTGGTCTGGGAGGGATCGGCCGCGTCGTTGCGCACGCTGCTCGAAGGCGCCGGCGCCTCGATCGTCGAGGGTCCGGTGACGCGCCGCGGTAGTCGCCGAGTCGACGCGTCGAGCGTGTACGTGCGCGATCCCGACGGCAACCTCGTCGAGTTCATGAGCTATCCGTGAAAGGGAGTGCAGATGTCGGCTGACCTCGTGATCAAAGGGGGAACCGTCTACGACGGCAGCGGCGCGCCGGGTCGCGACGCCGACGTCGCGATCTCCGGCGGCGTGATCACCGAGATCGGCCCCGACCTCAGTGGCGATCGCGAGCTCGATGCCTCGGGTTGCGCGGTCACGCCCGGTTTCATCGACATCCACACGCATTACGACGCGCAGGTGTTCTGGGATCCGGCGTTGCGACCGTCGTCGTTCCACGGGGTCACGACGGTGGTGGCCGGCAACTGCGGTTTCGCGATCGCGCCGACCCGGCCCGAGTTTCGCGAGACGATCGTACGCACGCTCGAGAACGTCGAGGACATGGACCCCGCCACGTTGGTGGCCGGCATCACGTGGGACTTCGAGACGTTCCCGGAGTATCTCGACTCCGTTCAGCGGCGCGGGACGGTGCTCAACTTCACCGCGTACGCCGGCCACTCCGCGCTGCGCCTCTACGTGATGGGCGACGCGGCCTACGAGCGCGCGGCCACTCCGGAAGAGATCGCACGCATGTGCGAACTGGTGAAGGAGGCGATCGCGGCGGGCGCGGCGGGATTCTCGACGAGCTTCTCGTACGCGCACCGCGGTGTCGACGGCAAGCCCGTGCCGAGCCGGTACTCCGAGCGCGACGAGGTCGAGGCGCTGTTCCTCGCCGCCGGCGTTGCCGGGAAGGGTGTCGTGCTGATCACCCCGGGCGAGCAGTGCACCTACGCCGACGTGTACGAGTGGCAGCCGCGCGTCGGGCGGCCGTTCACGTATCCGCTGTTCGCGGCGCCGGGTGGGAAGCACCTCGAGCCCGTGCGGCTGCACGAGGCCGGCATCGCGAACGGCGCGCACGTGTGGCCGCAGGTCACGCCGCGGCCGCTCACCATGCAGTTCACGCTGGCCGATCCGTACAGCCTCAACACCGGGCAGGTGTTCGGTGAGCTGATGAAGGTGAGCCGGGCTGTGCGCCTCGCGGCGTACCGCGATCCGGCGTGGCGGGCGCTGGCGGCCGCCGACCTCGAAGATTCACCGATGAGACCGCGCTGGGAGACGTTCGAGGTCTCCGAGTCGGAGCGGTTCCCCGAGCTGCAGGGCCGGCGGGTGGTCGAGCTCGCGAAGGAGCGGGGCTGCGGCCCGCTCGACGTGATGTGCGAGATCGCCGTCGCCGAGGATCTCACCACCCGCTTCCGAGCGTACATCGCGAACGACGACGTCGACGCGGTGAGCCACCTGCTCACGCACGAGAGCGTCGCGCTCGGCCTGTCGGATGCGGGCGCGCACATCGACCAGCTGTGCGACGCACCGCTGGCCACCGACCTGCTCGGCAAGTGGGTCCGCGAGCGTGGCGTCATGCCGCTCGAGGCGGCGGTGCACAAGCTCACGGGCGAGCCGGCCGACATGTTCGGTTTCGTGCGGCGCGGTTACCTGCGTGAGGGCTACTGGGCCGACGTGTGCGTGTTCGATCCGACGACTGTCGGCACGGGGCCCACGCGACGAGTCTGCGACTTTCCGGCCGACGCCGAGCGCCTCACGGCGGAAGAACCCACCGGCGTGCGGCACGTGCTCGTGAACGGCGTACCGATCCGCGTCGACGAGGCGCAGGTCGACCTGCACGGCGCATGGCCGGGGACGCGGCCGGAGACCGCGTAGCTCTCGGTCGAGCGAAGGCGCGCAGACGCAAGTTCGGCGACCCCCATGCGCCGAGGGGCCGCCGAACCGCGTACCTGAGGGGAGCTCAGGTGATCAGAGCGTGAACTTCGTGCCCTTCAGGAGGGAGGACACGTACTTCGTGGAGCTGGCCGCGACGGTGCAGATCGAACCGTTGATCGGCTCGCCCGACTTGATGATCTTGGCTGCTGCGCCGGTTGAAGCCCCGGTGGTTCCCGTGACGAGGGTCAGGTACTTCGTGCCTTTCGGGCACTTACCGATGGTCTTCTGCGCGGTGAACTTCTCGGTCACGGTTGTCGTGCCCTTGCCGCCGTTCCACGTGATCTTCGTGTTGAGACTGCCGGTGATCTTGGCGATGGCGACGGTGACCTTCCCCGACCCGCCCGCGGCCAAACCGGCGGGCGTGCAGGTGAGGAAACTCGACGAGACCGTTCCGGTCTGGGCCTTCAGGTTGAGCGACGTCGTCGACGCCAATTTCGCGCACGCGAGGCTCGGCTTTGCTGCCGCCGATGCGGGCAGGGCGAGTGGTGTCGTGAGTAGGGCGCCCGCAGTGACTGCGAGAACGAGCGCGCGGGTCCGGACCGAGAATTTCATCGTGTTACCCCCTGGATTTGAGCCATTGGTCGTGGCGTATCGGTTGCCCCCCGGCACGGACGTTGCTCCCGGTAACTGCGTTACCTTCGAGTAACCGCGTTACTGTACAACGATGCGGCGGCCGGAGCGAGTACAAAGTCGGTTCGGATGACTGGGTTCGTATGACCGAAAGCCCCAAACCGCCCACCGCGGCCACGATCGTCGGCGTGGTGCAGGACCTGCTCGAGTCCGGCGGCTACGAGGCCGTGCACCTCCGGGAGGTCGCTCGGCGCGCGAGTGTGTCGCTCGCGACCGTCTACCGGTTCTTTCCGACGCGCGACGAGCTCATCGTCACCGCGATCGAGGAGTGGATGTCGGCCGGCACCTACGCCGACCTCGCCCCGGCCGAGCCGGGCGAGTCCCTGTACGACGGACTGATGCGGGGCTTGCGTTACGTCTTCGAACCGTGGGAGCGCAGCCCGCGCATGCTGGAGGCGTACCACCGCGCCCGCTCCGGACCCGGCGGCAAGCGGCTCGACGCCCAAGGCATGGCCGCCATCATGCCGCTGACGCGCGTCGCGCTCGCAGACGCCGACCCCGAGTACGCCCACGACATCGACGTCATCCTGCGGAACATGGCGTACGCCGTGATCGGCCGGTTCGCGTCGGGCACGCTCGACATCACGGCCATCCTGCCGACGCTCGAACGCGCGGTGTTCCGGCTCACCGCGAACAACGAGGTCGCGGCGAGCGAAGCGCGCCCGCGGCGAGCGCAGTCGCGTGCGCGGCGCGCGCAACCGCGCACGACCTGACGCTCGTCAGGTGAGCCGCCCCACCGCCGAGTCGGTGTTCGGTCGCGCGGGAACACCGCGCGTCGCGGTGATCGGCGCCGGCTTCGGCGGGATCGCGGCGGGCGTGAAGCTGCAACGCGCGGGGATCCACACCTTCACGATCTACGAGTCGTCGCTCGGGATCGGCGGCACGTGGTGGGACAACACGTACCCCGGCGCGGAGGTCGACGTCGGCTCGCATCTCTATTGCTTCTCGTTCAAGCCGCACGACTGGTCGCGTACGCACGCCCGCCAACCGGAATTGCAGCAGTACCTCGAGGACGCCGTCGACGAGTTCGGCCTCCGCTCCCACCTGCAGCTCGGTGCGACGGTGGAGTCGGCCGAGTGGGACGACGACCGCCACGTGTGGGAGCTGCGGTTCGCCGACGGCCGCGTCGACGAGTGCGACGTCGTCGTGAGCGCGGTCGGCTTCCTCAACGTTCCCCGCTACCCGGACTGGCCCGGGCTCGCCGGCTTCGAAGGTCCCAAGTTCCACACCGCGCGCTGGGAGTCCGAGCACGACCTGGCCGGCAAGGTCGTGGCGGTGGTGGGCACCGGTTCGTCGGCCACGCAGATCGTCCCGGCCATCCAGCCGACGGTGAAGCACCTGTACGTGTTCCAGCGGGAGCCCGGGTGGATCATGCCCAAGGGCGAGCGCGACTTCACGGCCGACGACCGGGCGGTGTTCGCGCGCCCGTGGCGACGGCGGCGCGAGCGGTGGCGGCAGCGATACCTGCTGGAGCGCAGCTTGTGGCGCGGGCATCTCTACCGGCCCGGAACCAAGGTCAACGAGGCGCGCCGGCAGTTCTGCCTCGAGTACATCGAGCGCAAGTTCGCCGACCGGCCCGACCTGCGGGAGGCGGTTACTCCGAAGTACCCGTATCCGGGCAAGCGTCCGATCTTCGCGAGCACGTTCTACTCCGCGCTCAAGAAGGCGAACGTGGAGCTCGTGCCGCGGGCCGTGGCGTCGGTGACTCCGACCGGGATCGTCGACTCCGACGGATCGGAGCGCGCGGTCGACGTCATCGTGCTGGCCACCGGCTTCAAGGCCGCGAACTACCTGACCCGCTTCCGCGTCGTGGGCCGCCGGGGCCGGACGCTCCAGGAGCAGTGGGCGGGGGAGCCACGCGCCTTTCTCGGCATCACGGTGCCGGGGTTCCCGAACTTCTTCATGATCTACGGTCCGGGCACCAACGGCGGCGAGATCGTGACCATGCTCGAGAGCCAGGCGGAATACGCCGTACGCGCGGTGAAGCGCATGAGCCGTGAGCGCGTCACCGCGGTGGAGGTGAAGCCGAGCTTCGAGGCGCGGTGGTACCGCTGGCTCCAGCGCACGATGACCGGCACCTCGTGGACGATGAGCAACAACTACTTCACGTCGCCGACGGGCAAGGTCGTGACCCAGTGGCCGTACGGCAACATGCAGTACCGCGCGCTCACCAAGGTGCTGGGCCGCGTCTCGGAGACCACGCGCCGGCGAGTCGAATCCGCCGAACCCAACCAAGGACACGAGGAAACATGACGCATCCGTTCAGCTATCAAGGTCTTCGCGTCGTCGTCACGGGCGCGTCGCGCGGAGTGGGGGCATCGCTGCTCGAGCTGCTCGCCGACCTCGACGTCGCGCACGTCACCGCGATCGACCTCAACCCGCCGGGCGGGCCCCACGACGCGTTCTTCGCCGCAGATCTGTCGGATGAGGACGCGGTCCGCGACGTCGTCACCCGGATCGGCGGTCCGGTGAGCGTCCTGTTCAACAATGCGGGCGTCGCCGACACGCAGCCGGCCGACACCGTGCTCTCGGTCAATTACCTCGCGCTGCGCACGCTGTCGGAGGGCCTGCTCGACCGCATGCCCGAGGGCGGAGCGATCGTGAACACCGCTTCGACCGCCGGTGGGCTGTGGCGCAAGCGCGCGAAGGAGATCAACTCGCTGCTCGACGTCGACCTCGCCGGCGGCTGGGAAGCTCCGTTGCAGTGGTTCGCGGCGAACGGGCCGGAGCTCGGCCAGACGCCGTACAACTTCTCGAAGGAGGTGGTGGTCGTGCACACCCTGCGCTCCTCGCGCCCGACGATGCGACGCGGTGTCCGGACGAACGCGGTGTCTCCGGGCCCGATCGACACGCCGCTCCTGCCCGAGTTCCGCCGGACGACGAGCGACAAGATCGTCGACTGGAACATCCGCGAGATGGGCGGGCGCGCGGTCAGCCCCCGCGAGGTCGCGACGACGCTCGCGTTCCTCGGTTCGCCGGCGGCGTCGTACGTGAACGGCGTGAGCATCGACATCGACGGCGGCTTCAACGCCGCGATGGCGACCGGCCAGCTCGACCTCAGCGGACGCACGTGACGCGCCGAGGCGCGCTCAGGTGTCGAGCGGGAGGACCACCTCGGGGAGCGGGTGGCGGTAGAGGGCGGCCGCGTTCTCGCAGCACAGGGCGCGCAGCTCGCCGGCGGGCACGTGGCCCCACGCCCGTTCGATCACCCGCTGGGTGTCGGGCCAGCTGCTGTCGCCGTGTGGATAGTCGACCTCCACCATGATGTGCTCGACGCCGATGCGGTGGCGGGTGTCGATCGTCGACGGGTCATCGAGCGTGCAGAACCAGAAGTTGCGTCGCAATACGTCGGAGGGCCGCTCCGGCCACCCGAGTCCGTAGCCGGACCGGTCGACGATGTAGTCGAGCCGGTCGAGCAGCATCGCGACCCAGCCGATGCCGCCCTCGCTCATCGCGATCTCGAGGTCGGGGTGCTTCAGCGGGTACTCCGACCACAGCCACTCGGCGCACGCGCCCAACGCCAGCTGGCCGAAGAGCGTCGCCGCGAGCTGGCTCGCCGGTGAGCCGGCCGGGTACGGGTAGATGCCCGAGCTGCCCACGTGCAAGGAGATCACCGTGTCGGTCTCGGCGCACGCGGCGATGATCGGGTCCCAGTGGTCGCGTTCCCACAACGACGGCAGGCCGATCGCGTGCGGCCGCTCGGGGAACGTGACCGACCGGAACCCGCGTTCGGCGTTGCGGCGGATCTCGCCGGCGGCGAGGGCGGCGTCGGCGAGAAAGGTGATGCCGAGCGGCACGATTCGCTCGGGATGCTGTTGGTACCACTCCTCGAACAGCCAGTCGTTCCACGCGCGCACGGCGGCCAGGCCCACCTCGTGGTCGGCGGTTCCGAAGAACACACTCCCGCAGAACCCCGTGATCTGTGACGGGAAGTTCACCGACGCCCACACGCCGTTGACGTCCATGTCGCGCACGCGGGCGTCGGCGTCGTAGCAGCCGGGACGCATCTGGTCGAAGCGGAACGGCTCCATCTTCACGGTCTCCGGTCGGCGACCGGCCACGGCGTTCATCCCGACCTGCGTGTACCGCTTTCCTTCGAACTCCCAGACTTGATGGCCTCCGGGGGTCTCGACGATCTTCGGCGCGCGGTGTTGCAACGCGGCGGGGAAGCGCCCTTCGAAGGTGTGCGGCGGCTCGACCACGTGGTCGTCGACCGAGATCACCGTGTACTTCACCTCCCGGGGTTCCGGCTCCGGGAGGAACAAGTCGTCGGCGGTGTGCACGCTCACGTGCGAGGCGGGAGCTGTTTGCGCAGCCAGTCGTGCATGTTGCGCAGGCACTGCTTCGTGACGGTCGCGTCGCGCGCGATGACGTTGAAGCCGTGACACGCGCCCGGGTAGACGTGCAGCTCCGTCGGGACGCCGGCCTGGTTCAGTCGCGTCGCGTAGTCGACGTCTTCGTCGCGGAAGCCGTCGGCGGCGCCGACGGACACGAACGTCGGTGGCAGCCCGGCCAGCGCAGTGGCACGCGCCGGCGCCGCGGTGGGCGGCACGTCGTCGCGGCCGTACAGGTCGCCGAGGTATGCCTTCCAGCCGAACGTGTTGGAGTCGCGGCTCCACACCGCGAGGCCATCTCCCCGGCTCGACGGTGTGATCTGGCGGTCGTCGAGCATGGGCTGGTCGAGGAGCTGGAACGCGACCGGCACCTCGCCGCGGTCGCGCGCGAGGAGGCACAGCGCGGCGGCCAGGCCTCCGCCCGCGCTCACACCCATCACGCCGATGCAGCTCGGGTCGACCCCCAGCTCTTGCGCATGCTCGTACGTCCACTGCAATCCGCGGTAACAGTCTTCGAGCGGCCCCGGGTACGGCGTCTCGGGCGCAAGGCGATACTCGACCGACACGCCGACGACGCCGAGCGCCGGGCACAGCTCGTCGAGGATCGGGTCGTCCATCAGGTTCGTCCCGATCACGTAGCCGCCACCGTGGATCGAGAGCACGCCCGGCAGCACGCCGTCGGCGCGGGAGGGCCGGTGTACCCGCACGGGCACCGGAGGTTCGCCCGGCACCTCGCGGTCGACCCGCTCGACGCGGTCGGAGACCGGCATCTCCATAGGGACGCGCAGCGCCGGCAGCACGTCGGCGGTCAGATCGCCGAACGGGACGAGCTGGATCACCTCGGCGACCTCGGGATCGAGGCGGTGTTGTGTGCTCACGAATCGCTGCCTTCCGTGCTCGTCAGTCGGTCGACGCGTACGCGTCGGGCCGACCCTCGAGGATGACGGTCTTGGTCTCGAGGAACGGGAGGAGGCCTTCCTTGCCGCCCTCCCGGCCGATGCCGGATTGCTTGAAGCCGCCGAACGCCATCCCGAAGTCGGTGCGGAACGCGTTGTGGCCGACCGTTCCCGAGCGGAGCTCGCGCGCCACCGCACGGGCGCGGTCGACGTCGTTCGTGAACACCGACGCGTTGAGGCCGTAGATCGAGTCGTTCGCGATCCGCACCGCGTCCTGCTCGTCGTCGGCTTTGATCACGGCGAGCACCGGGCCGAAGATCTCCTCGCGGCCGATCGCGGAACCGTTGCTGACGTTGCCGAACACGGTGGGTTCCACGTAGTAGCCGCGGTCGAGGCCGTCGGGGCGGCCGCCTCCCGTCGCGAGTGTGGCGCCTTCGTCGATGCCCTTGGCGATGTAACCCAGCACGCGATCGCGCTGGCGCTCGGACACGAGCGGACCGAGCTGGGATTCCTCGTCGAAGGGGTCGCCGACGCGGGTCTTGCCGAAGCTGGCGGCGAGCGCCTCCACGAGCTCGTCGTGGCGACCCTTCGACACGATGACGCGCGTGAGCGACGAGCACACCTGGCCGTTGAGCCCGCACTCCGCCTTGGCGAGCGTCTTCGCGGCGGTTCCGAGGTCCATGTCGTCGAGCACGACCGCGGCCGACTTCCCGCCCAGCTCGAGCGTGCACCGGGCGATGCGTTCGCCGCACAGCGACGCGATGCGCCGGCCGGCCGCGGTCGATCCGGTGAACGTGATCTTGTCGACGTCGGGGTTGGTCACCAGCAGCTCCGACACCTCGCGGTCGGCGGTGACGACGTTGAGCACGCCTGCGGGCAGGCCGATCTGCTCGGCCGCCTCCGCGAACACGTTGCCCTCGCCCGGCGCCTCCGGTGCCGACTTGAGCACGACGGTGCAGCCGGCGAGCAGCGCGGGGCCGATCTTGTGGCAGATGAGCGCCACCGGCGCGTTCCACGGGATGATCGCGCCGACCACCCCTACCGGTTCGCGCACGAGGAGGCCGAACTTGCCGCCGCCGGTGGGCGCGCACTCCTCCTCGAACGGGAACGTGTCGGCGAGCGCGGCGTAGCCCGCGAGCGCGCCCGAGCCGATCCGGCCCGCGTACTGCGAGGTCGAGTAGAGCACGCCCGACTCGCGGGGCCACAGCTGGGCCAGCACGTCGTTGCGCTCCGCGAGCGCGCCGGCCAGCGCCCGGAGGTACTCGGCGCGCTCCGCGTGCGTGAGTCGCGCCCACGGGCCGTCGTCGAACGCGTGCCGCGCGGCCGCGACCGCCCGGGACATGTCGTCGGGCGCCGCCGCCGCGATCGTGTAGTACACCTCCTCGGTGCCCGAGTCGATCACGTCGACGGTGGCGTCCGACGACGGTTCGACCCACTCGCCGCCGATGAAGAAACGATCCGCGTGACGCAGCGGTGTCGTCGTTGCCCTGGCCGTGCTCATGTGGTCTCCCGGAACTCGAGGTGCAGGCGTTCCAGCCCGCGCAGCATGTAGGTGGGCGAGTACTCGTAGCGGCGGGCGCCGGCCGGACCGTGCTCGCGCTCCGAGATCTTGATGTCGGTCATGCGCGCGAGCAAACGCACGAGGCTCGCGCGCGCCTCCGCCCGCGCGAGCGGTGCGCCGACACAGGTGTGGATGCCGAAGCCGAACCCGAGGTGCAACCGGCCGTCGGTGCGGTCGAGGCGGAACTCGTTGGGTGCTTCGAACTGGCGCGGATCGCGGTTCGCGGCGCCGTTGTGCACCATCACGTTGGTGCCGGGCGGGATCTCGACCGTGCCGATCTTCGTGGCGACGCGTGACAACCGGAACTCGCCCTGGATCGGGCTCTCGAGCCGCAACGTCTCCTCGATGAAGCCCGGGATGCGGTCGGGGTCGGCGCGCAGCAACTCCTGGAGCTCCGGTCGCTCACCGATCAGCTGCATCGCGGAGCCGAGGAGGCGAGCGGTGGTCTCCCCGCCGGCGGAGAACAGGTTCGCGGCGATCAGGGCCACGTCGTGCACCTCGGGCACCGACCCGTCGGGGAACGTCGCGGTGGCCAGGCCGGTCATCACGTCGGCCCGCGGCGAGCGACGGCACTCCTCGATGTAGGCCGTGAACCGCTCGTAGAGGAACTCCAACGGCTTGTGCGCGACCGCGCCGACGCTCTTCCCGGCGTCGGGCTTGTGCGCGCGCTTGTCTTCCTGGAGCTCTTGGCGGAAGGTGCCGTGGTCGGCTTCGGGGACGCCGAGCAGATCGGCGATCACCAGGAGCGTGAACGGATTCGCGTAGTCGCGGATGAACTCGCATTCACCCCGACCGATGAACTCGTCGATCTGGCGATCGGCGAGACGCCACATGAACTCCTCGTTCTCCTTGAGGCGCTTCGGTGTGATCAGCCGCATCAACAGCCCGCGCTGCTCGGTGTGCTTGGGCGGATCGAACGACGGCAGCTGATCGCTGAACGGCAGCGAGTCGCGGTACTCGTCGATGATCGCGCTGATGTCGTCGCCCTCGAGCGGCACCGGGAACTTCGTGTACGGCCCGCTCACAGTGTTGCACGACGAGAACACCGCGGGGTCGTTGTAGACCGCCATCGCTTCTTCGAAGCCGGTGACCATGACCACGTTGCGGTGCGGCTCG
>CAZLEC010000049.1:0-13240 GCA_964558245.1 uncultured Burkholderiales bacterium
GCGCCTTCGGCGTGGCGGGCTTCGCAAGCATCGGTTCCGGGATCTTGCGAGTGGGCGGACTCTCGTTGCCGTGCTCGATCATCATGGCAAACCTCTCGTCGAACTTGTTTGTACGTCGAGACACTGAACCTCGTCAGCCCGACCTCGTACAACGGCGGGGAAGATCAGTGGCGGCGTGTGTTGTTGCAGCGTCGTTGCCGCTGGACACGAGAGAGCCGCCGCGCCTCTCGGCCGGCGGCTCCGTCGCGAGTCACGTAGGGGTCAGATCACCCTGACGTTTTGTGCCTCTTCGCCTTTGCGGCCGGGAGCGACATCGAACTGGACGCGCTGACCCTCATCAAGAGACTTGTAACCATCTCCGGCGATGTTCGAATAATGAACGAAAACGTCATCACCTTGTTCGCGGGAGATGAACCCGAAACCCTTTTCGGCGTTGAAGAACTTCACTGTGCCTTGTGTCACGAACTACTCATTTCTCAGCACGGCTGACCAACTCATTCGGCCAACTCGCTCTTTTCATTGTACCCGTGCGTGTCAACGGACCGGTCGTTGCGTCGCGTCGCGGTGATGCTCCGTACGCACAGCGATGCCCACAACGCATGACGGTCACCTCGCGTCGCGCGGAGTAAGCGTGGAGTAAGAGTCGCGCGGGAGTAATTCTTGCCGCGCCCGTGTTGGCATCTTTGTGGCTGTGGTCGACTCGGACTTCGCCTTCAACGAACGAGGTCGAGTTGAGTCCCGCGTTCGAACTCGGGCGGGTTGCCCTCGCGCTGATTGACGATTGGTCAAGGTCGGCTTAGGTTGACACTGGACCCAAGGGGGAGGTCGGCTATGCGCGGGCGGCTGAACGCGAGTCGGCTGGTTGGCGCGCGAATGCGCCCGGCAGCGATGACGCTGGGCGTCGCGGTCTGTCTGATCGCGGGCGTACTCGTCGTGGCCGCACCACCGGTCGGCGCGGCTGCGAGCTTCTCACTCGTACCGAGCCCGAGGCCGCCCGGCTACGCCCCCGTTGTCCTCAACGCGGTGTCGTGCCCGAGCACGACGAGCTGCTTCGCGGTCGGCTATGCCTATCCCCCGAACGGTGCGATCGCCACCGCGTTGGTGGAGCACTGGAACGGGCACACCTGGTCGATCATGAAGAGCCCGAGCTCCAAGGGCACCGACGGCACTTACCTGTACGCAGTGTCTTGTTGGAACGCGACGAGCTGTTTCGCGGTCGGCTACCTCCAATCCGATCGTGCCTCCCACCTGTCCAAGACCTTCGTAGAGCGATTGACCGGGAACACTTGGTCGATCGTCCCGAGCCCCAACGCCAACACCTCCGCAAACGCTTCGCTCAGCGGAGTGTCTTGTCGGGCCACGAGCTGTTTCGCGGTGGGTTCAACCCGTGTCCCTCCTCACTCGACAACGCTGGTGGAGCACTGGGCCGGCAACCGTTGGTCGATCATGACCAGCCCCAATCCGAAGGGCTACCAATACGACGGCCTGGGTGGGGTCTCGTGTCCGAGCACGACCAGCTGCTTCGCGGTCGGTAGCGCCCATTTCCGCTCGGGCTACAAGACGTTGATGGAACATTGGAACGGGCACACCTGGTCGGTCATGACCAGCCCAACCCTCACCGGCGCCAACATGGGAACAATCTCGTGTTCGACCACGACGAGCTGCTTCGCCGTCGGCAGCTACTCCGTCGGCGCACTCGACAAGAGCCTCGTGATGGCTTGGAATGGGCACACCTGGTCGATCATCACCAGCCCGAACCCCACCGGCGCCACGGGCACAGACCTGCGCGGCGTGTCGTGTCCGACACCGACACATTGCTTCGCCGTCGGCGACTCCTCCTATACCGTGCCCATCGGCCCGGTGGAATCTGGCACAGCCGAGAAGACGCTCGCGGAATCTTGGAACGGCCACACCTGGTCGATCACGAGCAGCCGCAACCCTTCCCCGGGAGGCTTCAGGGAAACGGTGCTGAACGGGGTGTCGTGTCATCGCAACGCGAGCTGCTTCGCGGTGGGTGACTTCGGCGGCTACCCAACCGACAGCGCCTGGTCCACCACGAATCTGATCGAGCGATACGGATAGCACGCCTACGTTCTCGCGATCGCCATCGCAAGCGGGAACCCGCCGGATCGCGCCGTGAGACTTGGGTCGAAAGTCTCTATCTCTCCTTGTTCAGTTGCTCCAGAGTCTTCTGACACAAGGAGGATGGATGACCGCGGCAATTCGAACGGTCGGGCTCGGGAAGTCGTTCGGCGAGATGTGGGCGCTGCGATCGCTCGATCTGGAGGTCGCGCCGGGCGAGGTCCTCGGCTACCTCGGGCCGAACGGGGCCGGCAAGACCACGACGATTCGCTGCCTGCTGGGGCTGATCCGCGCCACCTCGGGCCGAGCGGAGATCTTCGGTGTCGACGCGCTCGCGCATCCCGTCGACGCGCACCGTCGCCTCGCGTACGTCCCGGGTGAAGCCAACCTGTGGCCGTCGCTGACCGGCGCAGAGACGCTGCACCTGCTGGGCCGCGTGCACGGCCGCGTCGACGTCGCATACCGCGACGCATTGATCGAGCAGTTCCAGCTCGACCCGTCGAAGCGCGTGCGCGCGTACTCCAAAGGGAATCGCCAGAAACTGATCCTCATTGCCGGCCTGATGACTCGCGCCGACTTGTTGTTGCTCGACGAGCCGACCAGCGGCCTCGATCCGATCATGGAACAGGCGTTCCGTTCCTGCATCACCGAGGCCCGCGACCGCGGCCAAACCGTGTTCCTGTCCTCGCACATCCTCAGCGAGGTCGAAGCGCTCTGCGATCGAGTCGCGATCCTGCGCGCCGGCCGGCTCGTCGAGATCGGCACGCTCGGCGAGATGCGACACCTCTCGGCCCTGTCGATCGATGCCGAGTTCGACACCACACCGCCCGACCTCTCGAACATCCCCGGCGTCACCGCGGTCGTCGTCGAAGGCAACCGCGTCCGCTGCCAGATCACCGGCTCGGTCGAACCGCTCTTGACCGTGCTCGCCTCGACCGGCGTACACCACCTCCTCAGCCGCGAGCCGTCCCTCGAAGAGCTGTTCCTGGCGCACTACGGAGCCGCGAACGCGACACCGCAGACGACCCATGCGGCGTAACGACACCTACGGTGACCGCCGGGCAACGACCTTGGTCGCTCGGGTGACCGCGAAACGAGCCGTGCGATCGGGAGCGATCTGGGGGCTGGGGTTCGGGGTGTACGCCGCGCTGCAAACCTCCGCGTACCGCTCTGCTTATCCGACGGTCGCCGCACGCGAACGGTTCGCCCAGTCGTTCGCCGGGAACCGGGGTCTCGCCGCAGTCCTCGGACCGGCCGCGCACCTCGAGACTGTCGCCGGGTACATGTCGTGGCGGCTCGGCGTGCTCGGCATCATCGGTGCGATCTGGGGTCTTCTGCTCGCCACCCGACTGCTCCGCGGCGAAGAAGACGCCGGACGGTGGGAACTCCTGTTGTCAGGCCAAACGACGCGCCGCCGGGCCGCCGGCCAGGCAATCGTCGGCCTCGCCGCCGGCCTCGCGGCGATGTGGGCCCTCACCGCCGCGTTCATGGTTGCCGAAGGAACAAGGACGGCGGTCGGCTTCTCCGCCGGCGCGTGCTCGTTCTGGGCGATCTGCGCGGTCGCGAGCGCAGCCATGTTCATCGCGCTCGGTCTCCTCATCGGTCAGCTGTGCGCAACGCGTCGCCGCGCCAACGGCTTGGCCGCCGCGGCCTTCGGCGCCTCGTTCCTGATCCGGTTGGTCGCCGACTCTTCCGACGGGCTCGAATGGCTGCGCTGGGCGAGCCCACTCGGCTGGGTCGAAGAGCTCCATCCACTCATCGGCACCCGCACGACTGCGCTCGTCCCGATCGTCGCGCTCGTGATCCTCGCGACCGGCGGCGCGCTCGTCATCGCCGGACGGCGCGATCTCGGCGCCAGCGTCCTCGCCAACCGCGACACGGCGATCGCGCACACCAGACTGCTCGGCGGACCCGGCGGCCTCGCAGTGCGGCTGAGTCGCTCGGTCGCGCTCGGCTGGATCGCCGGCCTCGCGGTCCTCGGCCTCGTGATGGGAGTCGTCGCCCAATCCGCGTCCAAGGCGTTCAGCTCGAAATTCGACCAGAAGTTCTTCCACGTCGGCGTCCAGCACGGCGGCGCCGAGTCGTACCTCGGCATCGCCTTCATCGTCGCGGCCGCGCTCATCGCCTTCGCCGCCGCGGGTCAGATCACGTCTGCGCGCAACGACGAAGCCGACGGATCACTCGACAACCTGCTCGTCCAACCGGTTGCCCGAGCCCGTTGGCTCGGCGATCGACTCGCACTCAGCGCCACCATCATCGTCCTCGCCGGCGCGGCCACGGGAATCGCGGCCTGGATCGGCGCCCGAACCCAACACACCGACGTCGCGTTCGGCGCACTCCTACAAGCAGGGTTCAACGTCGCCGCTCCCGCACTGTTCGTGCTCGGCATCGGCGCACTCGTGTACGGCCTGCTTCCCCGCCTCGTCTCCCCCGTTCTGTACGGACTCGTCGTTTGGTCGTTCGTCGTCGAGATCATCGGACCGAGCATCAAGGCCAATCACTGGATCCTCGACACCGCCATCCTCTCCCACATCGCGCCCGCGCCCGCCGCCGACCCCAACTGGACCGCCGTCGCCTGGCTCATCGCACTCGGACTCGCCGCCGCAGCCGTCGGCGCGCTCGCGTTCAACCGCCGCGACCTCGCAAACGCGTGAACCCCGCGTCTCCCGCCACATGAATCGAGTGTCGATGCCGATGATCGCATCGATGACAGACGAGCCTTTGCTCGCCGGTGACGAGGCGCGCGGGCTCGGCGCTATGTGAGCGGTGGAATCCCGACCATTGCGCGGAACTCGTCCGTGGTGTTTGTCACCGGGAACGGCTCGGCGGGTACCGGGAGGCCGAGCCGTTCGCATATCGGTTCCCATCCGTCGCCGGGCGTCCACTCGAGGAGCCGGCCGGCGGGCACCTGGGCGCGTACGGCGTCGTTGTGACGCGTGAAGGCGTCCATCATCGCGGTCGGGTCGTCGAACTGATCGCTGAATCGATCGCGGAGAAGCTTCCGGACGGCATCCATCCAGGGTGCGATTTCGGGCGGCATGTGCTCGAACGTCAAGAAGATGGTGTTCGACGCGCTGCGATACCAGCTCTCGGGATCGCGTACGGAGAGCAGCACGAGTGCGTTCGGATTCGCAGCTGACAGCTCGGGCCAGAACGACCCGCCCGGCCAGTCGACGATCGCCCGGTAGGCGCCGAGCATCTTCGGCCAGTCGACCGGACGGCCCTCGATCGCGTCGGTCCACGCGGGAATCTGGGCTGGATCGCCCAGGATCTCGAGCATGTGGTGACACGGCCCGTCGAGCAGCTGCTCGAGCGCAATCTTCAGGGAATGGGTACCGGTGCGGCCGACGCCGGCACCGACAACGACGAGATCCATGCGTGACTCCTCAGCGGGTGATGCGTTTCGGTCGTTGTCGAGGCTGCGGCTCGGGAAGGTCGTCGGGGAGCTCGGCGGCAGCTTGGCGGATCTCGCCGAGGATGTCGAGCAGCAATTGTTGGCGCTGGGGGTCGATGCGCTCGACGAGTTGACGCGCGACTTGTTGGATCGCGGGCAACGCTTCGTCCAGGAGTGCTTGCGCGGCCGGGGTGATGTCGACGAGTACCCGGCGTCGGTCGTTGCGGTCGCTGCTGCGAACGACGTAGTGCTTGCGCTCGAGGTTGTCGAGCAGCGACGTGACGGTGCCACTCGTGATGTGCATACGGACGGCGACTTCGCCGGTCAGCATGGGTTGGCCTTCGCCTTCGATGACCGCGAGCGCGTTCAACCCGGCATGGGACAGGCCGTACCGCCGACAGACGGCACCGATCGCGGTCTCGACGAGGTTGCCGACCACTTCGAGCTCCCGGGCGCAGCGGCTGGCCAGCCAACTCGCGCCCGGGAACTCCCGTTCGAATGCGATGGCCTCGGGAGGCCGGCGAGGAGACAGGTCTAGGCCTCCACCACGATCTCGATGCGGGGCGGGGCGGTCACGCCGGCCTTCGCCATCGCGTCCTTCAGTCCGGGATCGGCGACGAACGCCTCGGCCTGCCCCACCGACGGGAACCAGTGCAACACCGTCAACTTGTTGGGGTCGGCCGGGTCCTGGAGCACGTCGGCTGCGCTCACGCCGTGCTTGTCACGTAAGGGCTGAACCTGCTCGTAGACGGTGCGCCACGCGGCGTAGTCGCTGACGGGGTGTTGCACGATGCTGAGTACCTTTGTCATCTCGCTCCTCTTATCTTGGAGTCCAATATCTTGAGATCAAGATATATCGGGAAGCGCAAGGAGTCAAGGACTCCTGCCCGCTCGGGCAGCACGCATCGACCTGGCACGCGACACCACGAAATCGCGGCGGTCAGCGAGACAGTCTCCACACGCCGCGTCCGTGCGTGGCGGCGTAGAGGTTCCCGCCACTGTCGACCGTGAGCCCGACGACCTGCACGTTGGGCAAGCCCGTCCCGACGGCCCTCCAAAGCGTGGCTGCGCCGTTCGGTGCAGTGGTGAAGAACACGCCCACGTCGGTGGCGACGACGAGCGCACCTTGATCGAACACGACCGAATTCGACGGCGTGCCGCTCGGGAGGTTGCCCGAGACGCCGGTCCAGATCGCGGTCGGTGTACCCGACAGCGTCACGGCGACGGTGCGGACAATCGGCGGCGACGGGTAGAACTGCACGTAATCCGTGCTGAAGCTGACCGCGATCGATCCCGGATTCGCCGGATCGACGGCGATGTGGGTGACGAGCTCGGACACCGGCGACGAGAGGCTCGAGAACACCGGGTGCGCCGCCGTCGCGTTCTTGGAAACGAGGACCGTCCCGTCTCCGAAGCCGACGTAGACGTCGGCCTTGTTCGACGGCGCAACGGCAATCGCCGAGACCGTCGTTCCGACGTGCGTGAGCTGCGTCCACTTCACCGGGCTCGCGCCGGCGTTGCGTGTGACGAACAGATCCGAGCCGCCGTAGTACAGGGTCGGCGCTGCAGGAGCACTCGCGTTGGGAACCAGGGCCAACGGTGGCTTTTCCCCGGCCGGGTCACCCTTGGAAGGGAAGATGCTGGTGGCGTCCCGGAAGAGCTCCCCGTTCTGCTCGGCGAACCGTTGCGCAGGGTCCAGTGGATTGATCGCCGTGGCACCGCCGTCGCCTTGGAGCACCTGAACGCCTGCCAGATGCCCGGTTTGCAGCACCGTGCCGTTGTCTTGCGTTCCCCCGAGTATCTGCACGCCGTTCTTTTGATAGACGTCCATACCCGAATAGAACTGAACCGTGTTGATGTTGGTATTGAGATCCGAGACGGTCGAGCCAGTGCGCGCGTACACACCCCCGTCGCAGCCGATGATCGCCGTGCCGGTCTTCGTGAACGCGACGGCATGGAAGTCGACGTGCACGCGGTTCACGTACAGCCAGCTCGCACCGCTATTGCTCGTCTCCACAAGACCAAGACCACCGGCGTAGACGTGTGCCGGATTCGCCGGATCAACACCGAGCGTGTTGTCGTACCAAGCTTGGTCACCGGAGGCTGAGCCGCGGCCGACCAGACCCCATTGCGTCGTGTACGGCGGCGTGGTCACGTGCACCCAGCTCGTCCCGCCGTTCAGGGATTTGAACAGCGAGAGAGTCCCGCCACTGGCGTCATGGGCCCCTTCGAGTTGGATTCCGGTGTAGAGGTCGAGGTTGGCCGTCGGAAACTTCGTCGTACGCGTGCCGATTCCCAATGACGTGACGCCGAACCGACTTGCGGGCGGAAGGCCGCCGCCGAGCGTCGTGAAGTTCACGCCGCCGTCGATCGACTTCTGGATGCCGACGCCCTCGGTTGCGATGTACACGGTGGTAGGAGCCGTCGTCGGATCGAGCACGACGGCATCCGTCTGTCGATCGGCGGGGCCGCGGAAGTTGCCGCTGGGATGTGCCCAGCTGAGTCCGGCGTCTGTCGACTCGTAGAACCCGGCGTCGGTTCCGGCGTACAACCGCTGGCCATTGTTCGGGTCGACCGCCAGCGACGTGAAGTGCGTGCCGGTGAAGATCCCTCCCGGATTCAGCACTGCCCACGTCTGGCCCGCGTCGGTTGATTCGAGCACGCCGGCACCGTAGAAACAATCGCCGCAGTTGTTGCCTTCACCCGTACCGGCGTAGACCACCTGCGGATTCGAGGGATCGACCGCGATTGCGCCGATCGCTTCCCCCGTGAGCACCGCGTCCGTGTGGGTCACCCAGCTGGTGCCGCCGTTCGTCGAGCTCCACACACCACCGCTCGCGGTCCCGACGAAGATGGTTCCCGATTTCGACACCGCCACGCTCGTGACCCGACCTGAGTTCGCACCCCAGTATCCGCCGGTGATCGGCGCCGGCCCCTGCGCGCTCCAGGCGCCGGTGAAGCCCGAAGGGTCGGCTCCGCTGGGCGTGGACGCGAGCGAAATCTGGCGCGCCTGCACCTCGGACTGCAGAAAGCGGTTGGCGGCGGTTCGGTCGGCAATGCGGTCCGGACGCCGGTGCAAGGGTCCTTCGTCAGGATCCCCGCCGTGGTCGTCGTCCGCGTGCTCGGTTGTGTCTCGCTCCCGCACCGACGCCGCGCGACCGGGTGACCTCCCGCGCTGCAGGTGGCGTACGCCGACCACACCTGCTGTCGCCACGCCGGCGAGAACCAATACCAGCACGACTCGACGCACCACGAAGCGCCCGCGCAAAGGTTCCCCCCGCCATCCCCGTCTCACTCGACCCGAATGGAGACGTTGTAATCGGCCGAGCTCGCGGCAACAAGCCCCCGCTTGCGGGCCCCTCCAACCGTCCGCGGCGAACGGGCAGGAAATACCGCAAAATGCGTCATAGCCGCCCGACAAACGCGCGGAAAACCAGACCCGACGACTGACGGCTGCGATCGTTCACGTCGAACCTTCGAACGGGAGGACCACGATGCCTGATCTTCGCGACTGGTTCTCGCGAGCGGACGGCGACCCGCCGGGGCTCGATGCCATCGCGGAACGACGGGTCGTCGCCCGGCGTCGACGCCGGCGCCGCGTCGTGGCCGGCGCGTTCGTCGTGGCGGTCGTCGTCGCCGGGAGCGCGGTCGCGTTGGCCGAGCGGCACGTCAACCATCACGTGGCGAACGCGTCATCGGCGGCAACGACGAAATCAGCGCCGCCCGCGGCGACCGCGCCGGGGACGACAGCTCCGCCGACCGAGACACTCGGCTATCCGAGTGTGGCAACGCATCCCGAAGCGTTCCGCGGCTTCGGCCAACTCGCGTACGAGTCCGGCGCCGCGCTCCGGATCCTCGACGGCACGGGTGCGCCGCCGCGTTCGGTTCCGCTGCCGGGCGCACTCGAGCAGGCCCGCTGGTCACCCGACGGCGCCTGGCTCGCGATCCAAACCGACACTGGTCCCTATGCCGGCAACGGTCAGGGCGAAGTCTTCGTCGTGCGCGCCGACGGAACCGACCGTGTGCGCGTCCCGGTCGCAGTCGCGGGCTGGGCCTGGTCGCCCACGCGCGACGTGCTCGCCGTCGTCAACCAGTTGCCCGCGGCGCGCAACGGCTCGATCACTCTCTACGCCGCGCCCGACTTCACGACTCCGACCTCCACACCGATTCCCGGCGCCGAGCCCGCCGGCTTCATCGCGTGGGCACCCGACGGAGCACGACTCTTCTACAAGACCTACACGCCGCGGCCGCCGTTCGTCGATCGGTTGTGGAGCGTCGACGAGACCGACTGTCCGCCCGCGTGTTCCGCTTCACCGCGCGCGGTTCCCGTCGCGGTCCCGCGCGGGGAGGAGTTCGGGTTCGATTTCGCGGGATGGTCGGCCGACGGCACGCGTCTGCTCATTTGGCTCGACGCGGCCCACTCGGGATCCATCGCGCTCGACGGGCTCGCGGTCGCGTCGGTTCCTCTCGGTGAGGGCCGCGAAGCCCAGCTCCCTGCGATGCTCACCAAGCCGTCGTGGCTGGCCGACGTGCCCGGAACCGAGCGGGCGATCGTCGCCGTCGGGAGAGAGCGGTTCTGGGACTCGCACCGCCAACTCGACACCTGCGGCCTCGACACCGGCGCGTGCACCACGCTCGTGAACGACCCGGGGCCCACGATCGACCCCGCGGTGTCACCCGACGGCCGGCAACTCGCGTATGTCGCGACCGACGCGGTCGTGTTCGCCAACAACGCCGAGCTCCCACCCAAGTCGTCGATCCGCTGGACCCGGTCACGCCGGCTCGTGATCGCGGGCATCGACAACCAAGACCCGCACGTGATCGCGACCGGCGGCGTCGTGGCCCCGCGATGGACCGGCGACGGTTCGCGCATCGTGTTCTGGCGGGCGGGCTACCTCTGGCTCGTGGACCCCGCGCACCCGGCGCCGATCGCGATCGTCGGACAGCTCGAACCCGCCGGGGCCGGCACCGACAGCATCGAACCCTTCGCGGACAACGCGTACATCGTCCCCGGCAACGACGTGTGGGACAGCGTCGCCTGGCTCGCGCCCAAGGCCTGAGTCGATCCCTTGTTCATTGCGCGTTTGACGTCGATATTCGACACGAAACGCGCAATGAACGAAGTCGTCACCGCGGTGGCGCCCCGCGAATCAGGGCTTACGGGCCGAGACCGGCGATCAGCGCCTCGAAGGCAAGGGACCAGCGGCGGTCTACCGACGCTTTGGAGCTCCCCAACCAGCCCGCGTTCTCTTGTGCCGCGAGTCCTTGGGCGAGCGCGAGCAGCGCGTGCGCGATGTCGGTCTCGTCGCCCGCGAGCACACCCGCGTCGGTGCACCGCCGGACCCGCTCCACGACGATGCGCCGGACGGAGCCGGTCTTGCGGATCTCGGCCGGCCCGGGGTCGAAATCGGCGAACGGCCGGGAGAACATCACGGCCGCGAGCACCGGGTTGCCGCGCACGAACGAGCGGTAGGCGTCGACGACGGCAAGCAGGTCCGCTCGGGGATCGTCCGACTGCGGAAGCGCATCGAAACGGCGGCGCAGCTGCACGAAACCCTCGAAGAACATCTCCCGCACGAGGCCGGCCTTGTCGCCGAAGAGCTCGTACACCGCGGGAACCGACGTCTCGGCGCCCTGGGCAACGTTGCGCGCGGTGAATCCGCTCACACCGTGCTCGTCGAGCATGGCGATCGCGACGTGCAGCACGCGGTCGCGAAGCTCCGGTGTGCGTTGTTTCGTCCTCGGCACTTCGATCCCTACGGGAGGCTCAACGCCGGGCGCCGCAGCGCCGCGTAGTCGGCGTCGATCCCGGCGCGGATCGCTTCGAGCGAGGGCGCCCTCGCGCGCAGCTTGGTCGCGGCGTGCGCACGCATGTCGAGCGACGAGACCGCGACCGCCGTCGCCCGGGCAACCGATTGGATCTCGGCCGGCTCGACGACTTGATCGAGGAAGCCGGCCTCGACCGCAGTCTCCGGCGAGAACGTCTCGGCCAGCATCACGGCTCGGTTGAAATGGGCGGGCGTGAGCCGTTGGCGAAGGATCTCGATCGCGGCGAGCGGCATGGTGAGCCCGATCGCGACCTCGTTCGCCGTGAACTTGTACAGCCCGCGCGCGCCAACTCGGTAGTCGCCGGCCAGGAGCAGGAAGGTGCCCATCGCCACCGCGTGACCGGTGCACGCGATCACGACCGGCATCGGGAACGCGAGCACTCGCTCGGCGAGCTCGAAGCCGGCGCGCACCATTGCGATCGCTTCCGAGCCGCCCGCGCGCAGCACCCGCAGATCGAAGCCGGCCGAGAAGATCCCGTTGCGGCCGCTCAGCAACACGACCGCCCGGTCCGCGGCGGCCCGATCGAGGGCCGCGCCGAGCTCGGTGAGCATCGGGAGCGACATCACGTTGACGTTGCCGTCGTCGAACGTGATGTTGGCGATCGAGTCGTGCATCTCGTACGACACCAACGTGCTCACACTCGTCTCCTCTTCCGTTGCTCCCACCGGCGTGAGCTACGGGTCTCACAGACACGGGTCTCACAGACCCCGAACTCACGCCGGTACGTCTTGGTTCGGTCCGGGAGACTCTAATCGGAACAATGTTTCGGAATCAAGTTCCGATTCGACGCGTCAGTGATTCCGCGGGTCGCCACGGTCGCGCCCCGGCCGGGCGTCAGCGGCGCGTAGAGTCCGCGGCGCGTTCGCCGCCGCAGGTGACGGCGTCCGGAACGGCACCGGCAGTGTCCGACGAGAGGCACCTATGCGCAGGTTGGCGGGAGCGCTCTTCGCGTCGGCCATGATGCTGCCGCTCGGATTGATCGCATCACCGGCCGGTGCCGTCGCGGGACCGACCTGCAAGACGCTGAGCGGCACTGCGAAGTTGGCGCCGCCGCTCCCCGGGTTGCAAGAGGTCGTGTCGAACAAGCCGACGGTGACGATCAAGGGCGCGAAGCTCGGCGGCTGCAGCGGCGGCGTGACGAGCGGCACGCTGTCGGCGACGCTCAAGTTCGGGGTGGCGACGAACTGCCTGGACCTCACCCTGCCCGGGGGCATTACCGACGCGAAGATCAAAGGCGCCGGCACCGTGGTGTGGAACACCAAGGCGACGTCGACGATCTCGTTCGCGATCACGAACGGCCCGAAGATCAACGGACACGATCAACCGTCGCACATCTCGATTCCGGGAACTGTCACCGTGGGCAAGTTCAAAGATTCGAAAGTGTCCGGGACGCTCACCCAGAACCAGGCCTGCCTGCTCGGTCACGCCACCGTCGCGAGCATCACCTTCAAGCAGTTCACCAAGATCGCGCTCTGAGCGTACGGAAGCTACGCGATCATGCGGTCGGCGAAGCGGCGGAGCAGGTCGATCTTCTCGGCCAACGGTTGCGTATCGGGCTCGGTCGTGTAGGGCCAGCGGAAGCCGACGATCGCGTCGGTGACGCCCGCGTCCTCGAGCCGGCGCACGCCGTCGGGCGTGTACGCGTCGACCGACACCGCGTGGATCTCGAACGGATCACGTTCGCGTCCGTACTCGGCGCGTAGCTGCTGCACGCGCGGGATCATCTCGGCCAGCTCGCCTGCATCTCCGCCGGCGTGGATCCAGCCGTCGCCCCGCAACGCGGCGCGCCGCAGGGCCGGTGCGGAGTGGCCGCCGACGAGGATCGGGATCGGTTGCGCCGGGACGGGCGTGATCTTGCAACGGTCGAGCTTCCACACGTCACCGTCGTACTCGAACCAACCGCCGGCCGTCAGGCCCCGCACGATGTCGATCGTC